>CAMFYM010000009.1 GCA_946002045.1 uncultured Clostridia bacterium
TAGCATTCATTTGGTAAGGAGGTGCAGTCAGGATGTCACGTATCGGTTTAAAGCCTATTACAATTCCTGCCGGTGTTGATGTAAATATCAACGCTAACACTGTTACCGTTAAGGGTCCAAACGGAACTCTTTCATTGGATGCTCATCCAAATATGGCTATCAGTGTTGAAGGCAGCGAGATTATCGTTAGCAGACCTAACGATGCAAAGGAAAACAGATCTCTTCACGGTCTTACCCGTACACTTGTTGCTAATATGGTAACAGGCGTAACAGAGGGCTTCAAAAAGACATTAGAGGTTAACGGTGTTGGTTACCGTGTTCAGCTTCAGGGCAATACACTTGTTATGAACCTTGGTTTCTCACACCAGGTTACAATGGAAGCTCCTGAGGGTGTTAAGATTGAATGCCCATCAGCAACATCTATCGTTATTAGTGGTGCTGATAAGCAAAAGGTTGGTCAGTTCGCAGCTCAGGTTCGTGAAAAGAGACCACCGGAGCCATATAAGGGCAAGGGTATTAAGTACTCAGACGAGCATATCCGTCGTAAAGAAGGAAAAGCAGGTAAGAAATAAAGGAAGGAGTGAAATACAATGGTTTCAAGACAAGATGCCAATAAGGCAAGAAAAAAGCGCCACACAAGAGTTCGTGGTAAAATCAGTGGTACTGCTGAATGTCCAAGACTTAACGTATATCGCTCTCTCAGCAATATTTACGCACAGTTAATCGACGATGTTGCAGGTGTAACAGTTGCATCAGCATCAACAGTTGAGAAGGACTTCAAAGAGTACGGTGGAAATATTGAGGCAGCAAAGGCTGTCGGTAAAACATTAGCAGACAGAGCCAAGGCAAAGGGCGTTGAGGAATGCGTATTTGACCGTGGCGGTTACGTTTATCACGGTCGTGTTGCTGCAGTTGCAGACGGTGCCCGTGAAGGCGGACTTAAGTTCTAACGAAGGAGGTAAATTTTTATGGCAAAGATTGACGTATCTTCAATAGAGCTTGAAGAAAGAGTTGTAACTATTAACCGTGTATCAAAGACTGTAAAGGGTGGTAGAATTTTCAAGTTCTCAGCTCTTGTAGTTGTTGGTGACGGTAATGGTCTTGTAGGCTTCGGTATCGGTAAGTCCGGTGAAGTTCCGGATGCTATCCGTAAGGGTATCGAGGATGCAAAGAAAAATGTTATTAGGGTTGCTCTTAGAGGTACAACAATTCCTCACGAGATTAAGGGTAAGTTTGGTGCCGGCGAGGTATTACTTATGCCTGCTCCAAAGGGTACCGGTGTTATCGCCGGTGGTCCTGTTCGTTCTGTTGTTGAGACAGTTGGTATCAAGGACATCAGAACAAAGGCTATCCGTTCAAACAACCCATACAATGTTGTTAGAGCAACTATTGATGGTTTAAGCAAGCTTAGAACAGCTGACGAGATTGCAGCAGTTCGTGGCAAGGCAACCAAAGAAATTTTAGGTTAAGGAGGGTGGAATAATGGCAGATATTAAAATAAAACTCACAAAGAGTTTGATTGGTAGCAAAGCAGACCAGATTGCCACAGCCCACTCACTTGGTCTTCGTAAAATCGGCAATGTAACAGTTCAGCCTGACAATGCTCAGACACAGGGTAAGATTGCAAAAATCGCTCACCTTGTAACTGTTGTAGAAGAATAAGGGGAGGTGCAGATATGAAATTACATGAACTTTCTCCTGCAGAAGGCTCTAAAAAGAGCGTAAAGAGAGTTGGTAGAGGTACTGCTTCAGGTCAGGGTAAGACTTCAGGTAAAGGCCAGAAGGGTCAAAAGTCTCGTTCAGGTTACAGCAGACGAGCAGGCTTTGAGGGTGGTCAGATGCCACTTCAAAGACGAGTACCAAAGAGAGGCTTTAACAACATTTTTGCAACAGAGTATGCAATCGTTAACCTTTCAACTCTTAACGACAGATTTGAAGACGGTGCAACAGTAGATGCACAGGCACTTATCGAAGCCGGCGTTATTAAGAAAACTCTTGACGGCGTTAAGGTTCTTGGTAAAGGCGAGATTACAAAGGCTCTTACAGTTAAGGTAACAGCTATCAGTGAGTCCGCTAAAGCAAAAATTGAGGCTGCAGGTGGTAAGGTGGAGGTGCTTTAATTGATTAAGACCATCTTAAATGCGTGGAAGGTTGCAGAAATCCGTAAAAAGATTCTGTTTACTGCGTTTATTATTCTCGTGTTCAGGATTGGCTCAGTCATTCCGGTACCTTTCCTCAACATCGTTGGCGAAATCAGCGTTGGTAAAGGAAACACTATTCTCACCTACTTGAGCTTAATGACAGGTAGTGCATTCACATACGGAACAATTTTTGCTATGTCAATCACTCCATACATTAACGCTTCAATTATTATGCAGCTGCTTGCAGTTGCAATCCCTGCACTTGAAAGATTACAGAAGGAAGGCGAGGAGGGCAGAAAGAAGATTGCTTCTATCACCCGTTTCGTAACAGTAGCATTAGGCTTACTTCAGTCACTTGCTTATTTCTTCTATCTTCGTGCAAACAACTATTTGATGACAGATGTTAACGGCAATCTGTTTACAGGATTTGACGGTGTGTTCCAAGCTCTCGTTATTATCTTTGTTCTCACAGCCGGTACTGCTGTTATTATGTGGCTTGGTGAACAGATTACAATCAGTGGAATCGGTAACGGTATTTCAATTATCCTTTTCGCAGGTATTGTTTCTCGTTTCCCAACCCTTATCAAACAATTATTCAACTATGCTGAAACAGGTCGTCTTGTTTACAGAATACTCGTTCCTGTTGTATGCGTAATCTTCCTTTTGATGATTGCATACATCGTATTTATGGACAATTCAGAAAGAAGACTCCCAATTACCTACGCAAAGCGTGTTGTTGGTAGAAAGCAGATGGGTGGTCAGTCAACACATATGCCTATTAAGGTTAATATGAGTGGCGTACTTCCGGTTATCTTTGCTTCATCAATTCTTTCTCTTCCGGGCACAGTTCAGATGTTTTTATCTAACCAGCCTGCTGAAGAATCATTCTGGGGCAAGTTCTTTGCAGCATTCCAAGGTGACTCTTGGTGGTATGCATTGATGTACTTCCTGCTCATCATATTCTTTGCTTATTTCTACAGTACAATTCAGTACAATCCAATTGAAATGGCAAATAATCTTCGTAAGAATAATGGCGCTATCCCGGGTATCAGACCTGGCAGACCAACATCAGATTACATTCTTAAGGTGTTGTCAAGATTGACTCTTATCGGAGCACTGATGCTTTCAGTTATCGCTCTGTTCCCAATCATCTACTCACTTATTTGTGAAGCAGCTATTCCTCCAATGACAGAGGGTGGCGAAGATGGTGGTATGACAATTTCACTTGGTGGTACTTCACTTATCATTATGTGTGGTGTAGCACTTGAAACTGTTCGTCAGCTTGAATCACAAATGATGATGCGTCATTACAAAGGCTTTCTTGACTAATTGAATTAAGGAGAAATATTATGAAGCTTATTCTTCTCGGTGCTCCCGGTGCCGGTAAAGGCACACAGGCAGAAAAGATTGTTGAAAAATTCAATATTCCTGCAATTTCAACAGGTAACATTATTCGTGCTGCTCTTAAAGAAGGTACGGAAATGGGACTGAAGGCTAAATCCTATATGGAGGCAGGTCAGTTAGTTCCTGATGAGGTTGTTATCGGTATTATTCAAGATAGACTTAAAGAAGATGACTGTAAAAACGGATTCATTCTTGATGGCTTCCCAAGAACCATTCCTCAGGCTCAGGCTCTTGAGGATATGGGTGTTGAGATTGACAAGGTACTTGATATTGAAGTAGCTGACGAAGCTATCACAAAAAGAATGAGTGGTCGCCGTGTTTGTTCAAAGTGTGCTAACTCCTATCACCTTGAGTACAAAAAGCCTCAGGTTGACGGTGTTTGCGATGCTTGTGGCGGCGAGCTTGTTCAGCGAAAGGACGATGCTCCTGAAACAGTACAGGCAAGACTTGCTGAGTATCACGAAATGACAGAGCCTTTAAAGGATTTCTATCAGGGACTCGGAAAGCTTGTAATTGTTCAGGGACAAGAAGAGGTTGCTGATACAACAGCACTCGTATTCGCTGCATTGGAGGATTAACATGATAGTGCTTAAAAGCAGTCGTGAGCTTGAGCTTATGAAAGAAGCTTGTGAAATTTCGGCTGAAGCATTACTGGTAGCAGGTGAGGCTGTAAAGCCGGGCGTCTCCACAAAGGAGATTGATGAAATTGCTTACAGGTTCATAAAAAAACATGGGGCAACACCAAATTTTCTTAATTACGGAGGATTTCCTGCTACCGCATGTATATCTATAAATGATGAAGTAATCCACGGAATACCTAAGGCTGACCGTATCATCCAAGAGGGTGATATAGTCAGCATAGACTTAGGAGCTGCAAAAAATGGCTATAACGGTGATAATGCTGCCACATTTGCTGCAGGGACTTGCTCTCCCGAGGCAAAGCGGCTGATGGATACAACCCGTGAAAGCTTGTATAAAGCTATTGAACAGGCTGTTCCAGGCAACAGAATCGGCGATATATCATTTGCAGTTCAGTCTTATTGTGAGGAGCGTGGATACGGCGTAGTTCGTGACTTTGTCGGTCACGGCGTAGGCGCAAAGCTTCACGAAGAACCAAGCGTACCAAACTTCGGTCACGCAGGTCGTGGTATCAGACTGTTACCCGGAATGACATTGGCAATTGAACCAATGATAAATCTGGGAACCTATAAGGTTAAACAACTTTCAGACGGTTGGACGGTTAAAACTGCGGATGGCAAGCTGTCAGCTCATTTTGAGCACACAGTTGCTATTACATCAAACGGTCCGGTAATTTTAACAAAAGTCTAAGGTTAATATCAATTGCTGGCGATTACGCCGTAATGTGATTCCAGTTAAATAGATAACATCAATCGTAATGAATAATTTTAGCGAGGTATAAGATGTCCAAGTCAGATATGATAGAAGTTGAGGGTACCGTGGTTGAGGTATTACCAAACACAACCTTTAAGGTAACACTTCAAAATGGCCACATGATTATTGCCCACATCAGCGGAAAACTCAGAATGAATAACATTCGTATTCTCCCTGGTGACAAGGTAACAATTGAAATGTCACCATATGACCTTACAAAGGGTCGTATTATATGGCGTTCAAAGTAATTATTTAGGAGGATATTCAAAATGAAAGTTAGACCTTCTGTAAAGAAAATTTGCGATAAGTGCAAAGTAATCAAGCGCAATGGAAAAGTAATGGTTATCTGTGAAAATCCAAAGCACAAACAGCGTCAGGGCTAATCCTGAATTAATAATCGGAGGTAAACTGTAAAATGGCACGTATTTCAGGTGTTGACTTACCTAATGACAAGAGAGTAGAAATCGGCCTTACCTACATTTATGGTATCGGTCTTACTACCTCTAAAAAGGTTATCGCAGCAACAGGCATCAATCCGGATACCCGTTGCAGAGATTTAACAGAAGACGATGTTAAAAAGCTCAGTGATTATATCACCAACAATCTTAATGTTGAGGGTGACCTTCGCAGAGATACAGCTTTTGACATCAAAAGACTTATCGAAATTGGTTGCTATCGTGGTGTAAGACATAGAAAGGGTCTCCCTGTTAGAGGTCAGACCTCAAAGAACAATGCTCGTACACGCAAGGGTCCAAAGAAGACCATAGCAAATAAGAAGAAATAAGTAGGAGGAACAAAACAGTATGGCTACTAAAAAGACCACAGGCTCACGCAAACGCCGTGAGAAGAAAAATATTGAGCGTGGTGCTGCCCATATTCAATCAACCTTCAACAATACAATCGTAACAATTACCGATATGAACGGTAACGCTGTTTCATGGGCTTCAGCCGGTGAAATGGGCTTCCGTGGTTCAAGAAAATCTACTCCATTTGCTGCTGCAACTGCTGCTGAAACTGCAGCAAAAACAGCCGTAGATTGTGGTATGAAAACTGTTGAAGTTTATGTTAAGGGCCCAGGTTCAGGACGTGAATCAGCTATCAGAGCTCTTCAGACAGCCGGCTTGGAAGTAAGTCTTATTAAAGATGTTACTCCTATCCCACACAATGGCTGTCGTCCACCAAAAAGACGTCGCGTATAGTATAAACTTGGAGGTTACTAGATATGGCAAGATATACAGGACCTGCTTGTAAGCTCTGTCGTCGTGAAGGCAAAAAGCTTTTCCTTAAGGGTGACAGATGTTATACAGGCAAATGTGCAATTGAACGCCGTTCATATGCACCAGGCCAGCATGGCCAAAACAGAAAGAAGACATCAGAATACGGTCTTCAGCTTCGTGCAAAACAGTCTGCTCGTCGTTACTACGGTATCGCTGAGGGACAGTTCCACAAATATTTTCTTATGGCTGAACGCAAAGCAGGCGTAACAGGTACAAACCTTCTCCAGATTTGCGAAAGCCGTTTAGACAATGTTGTTTATACAGCAGGTTTTGCAAGCTCAAGAGCACAGGCTCGTCAGCTTGTTAACCATGCTCATTTCACTGTTAACGGTTCAAAGGTTGACATCCCTTCATATCTCCTTAAGGCTGGCGATGTCGTTGCTGTTAAAGAAACAAGCAAGACTACTGACGAGTTCAAGACTCTTGTTGAGTCAAACGCATCTCGTCCTGTTCCACAGTGGATTGATGTAAACAAGGATGCTATGGAAGCAAAGGTTGTTAAACTTCCTGAAAGAGAAGAAATCGCAACTCCTGTTGAAGAGCATTTAATCGTTGAGTTCTACTCTAAGTAATAGCTTTTTATTGCTGTTATTTAGCGAAAACAAAATACAATTTTTTAGGAGGCTTTTAAATGATAGAAATTGATAAGCCTAAAATCGAGATTGTAGATGTGTCTACTATCGGAAGTCGCAGCACAGGCAGATTTGTTGTTGAACCACTTGAAAGAGGCTTTGGCACAACATTAGGAAACAGTATGAGAAGAGTTCTTCTTTCATCACTTCCCGGCTATGCTATTACTTCTGTAAAGATTGATGGTGTTTTACACGAATTTTCAACTATCCCTCATGTAAAGGAAGATGTTACTGAGATTGTTCTTAACCTCAAGAGCGTTATCCTTAAAATACATGACGAAAACCCAAAGACACTTTATATTGATGTTTCCGGTGAAGGCGAAATCACTGCTGGTGATATTAAGCACGATGCAGATGTTGAAATTCTTAATCCGGACCTTCATATCGCTTATCTTGATGAAGGTGCACATGTAGTTATGGAGCTCACTGCTGACAACGGCAGAGGCTATGTTCCTTGCGACCGTAATAAGCAGTTGATGGATTTACCAATCGGCACAATCGCTATTGATTCAATCTATACTCCGGTATTAAAGGTTAACTACACTGTTGAAAACACCCGTGTCGGTCAGCAAACTGACCTTGACAAACTCATTCTCGATGTTGAGACAGATGGTACTATCCCAGCTGATGAAGCAGCATCTTTGGCTGCAAAAATTCTCAACGACCATTTGATGCTCTTTGTTGACCTGTCTGAAGAAATCGGAAATCAGGACATCATGGTTGAGAAAGATGATGACGGAAAAGAAAAGGTGCTTGAAATGACCATTGAAGAGCTTGACCTTTCAGTTCGTTCATTCAACTGTCTCAAGAGAGCAGGCATTAATACAGTAGAAGATTTAATCGGTAAATCAGAAGAAGATATGATGAAAGTTAGAAACCTTGGACGCAAGTCACTTGATGAGGTAGTTGCAAAGCTAAGCTCACTCGGTTTCGGACTTAGTCAAGAAGAGGACTAAAGGAGGGAATTTCAATGCCAGGTAGCAGAAAACTAGGCCGCCCAACTGATCACAGAAAGGCTATGCTTAGAGGTATGGTTACTTATCTTTTAGAAAACGGCAAGATTGAAACAACCGTTACAAGAGCAAAGGAAGTTCGTGCTATGGCTGAGAAAATGATTACTCTCGGCAAAAACGATACACTTCACTCAAGAAGACAGGTTCTTGCATATGTTACAAAGGAAGACGTTGCAAAGAAGGTATTTGATGAGGTTGCTCCTAAGTACGCAGAAAGAAACGGTGGTTACTGCCGTATTATCAAAACAGGCCCTCGTCGTGGTGACGCAGCAGAGATGTGCATCATTGAGCTTGTTTAATTAAGATAATATAATGCATAAAGAGGCTGTTGTTACAGCCTCTTTTTTATTATCATATACAAATTTTACCTCGACAATTAAAAACTTTTTTCTAATTGTTAGGACATTTCTTGCTAAAATGCTTGACTTTTGATGTTTTTTTGTATATAATCTTGCTCGGATATTAAAAGAATATCAAATACCCCCGAAGTGGTCGGAGGGAGGGAATTGAATGAGTCAGGTAAAAGTTAAGGAAAATGAATCTCTTGATAGCGCTCTTAGAAGATTTAAGCGCCAGACTTCCCGTGACGGTATTATCCAGGAAGTTCGCAAAAGAGAGCATTATGAAAAGCCTTCAGTTGCTCGTAAAAAGAAGAGCGAGGCTGCTCGTAAAAGAAAGTATAAATAATGTATTAAAAGCAGGAAATACTCCTGCTTTTATTTTTTGTTGACTTATATTTGACTTTAGTTTATTATAAACACAGGTGATTTTATGAAAAAAATATTAGTACTTAACGGACCTAATCTTAATATGACCGGCATTAGAAAAAAGAGTGTCTATGGTGGTGAAACCCTAAAGCAGATTAACGATGAGCTAAAGCTATACGGCAAGGCTCGTGGTGCAAAAATGACATTCTTTCAGTCTAACCATGAGGGCGATATAATAGATGTTATCCACGAGAGCAAGGACGAGTTTGACGGCGTTGTAATCAATGCCGGTGCCTACACTCATTATTCATATGCCATTCGTGATGCTATTGAGGCTGTCAGTGACTTCACTCCATTTGTAGAGGTTCATATGTCGGATATCCACAAAAGAGAGGATTTTCGCAAAACATCTGTAATTACAGATGTTTGCATTAAGCAAATTTGTGGCTATGGCAAGGATAGCTACAAAATGGCTATTGATTTGTTGTGTGAAGAATTATAAAACAGTATTTATGAAAAATGAAAGAGAGAGTATATGGGTACACAAATAAGCAAAAAGAATTATGAAATAGATTTCATTAAGCTTTTATCTACTCTTGGTATTATGTATTATCATGCAGGCAAATTTAACAGCGATGGTAATTTCTTTTTTCAAACGAAGGGTTATTTATTTGTTGAAATATTTTTCATGATTTCGGGATTTTTTATGGCAATGTCCCTGTTCAACGCAGATAAAAAAGGAAAAAATCTCGGCAATATCGAGTTTATAGGTCATAAAATATCAGCCTTTTATCCACAATACATATTTGCATTTGTTGAAGGCTTTATATTATTTTCGTTTGTTGTTTGGGATATATCTTATAAAGAAGCGTTAGTATCTGTGCCATACACACTGGGGGAGCTGTTGTTGTTGAAAAACTCCGGCATCACCAAATCAATAAGCTTTTACAATGGTCCTACCTGGTACTTGTCAGCAATGATAATTGCCATGTTTGTGATATTCCCGTTTTTGAAAAAGTATAAAGAGAAATTTGCATCATACATTGCACCGATAGTTGCTGTTTTTGGATATGCATTTTGTGCAAACAGTGATAAAAAGGTTTTAGACCAGCAGGCAAATTGGGCATCAATTACAACTATTGGGAATATAAGAGCATTTGCAGGTATATGCTTGGGAATTGTGATTTTCTACATTTCAATATATTTCAAAAAGAAATATACATTTACAAAGGCAGGCGTGGTAATTTCATATATTTTTCAAATTTTATTAGTGCCTGTAATGATTTATATAATGCGTAATCGTGGCATTGCCTTAAAATTCAAGGCCGGCTCCGACTACACATTTGTAATACTTGCTTTTATATTGCTAACGATAACATTTATAAGAAAGCCATATTTGAATAAAATTCTTGGTGCAAAGCCACTTAGACTGCTTTACAATTTGAGCCTGCCACTGTTCCTGACTCATAAGGCTTGGGTAGAGGTTATTCGCACAAGACTTGCTGATTATACATTTGAAAAGCAGATAATTATTTATACGGCAGTAGTTGTTGTTACTGCAATTTTGTGCTTTGTTGTTTCAAAGATATTTGTTATAATCGGGAATAAGATTAAGAATTTACTTGTGGAGAAGGCTTAATGCCTTCTCTTTATTGCCTATATGATTAAGATTGTTTAAAAATGGGTATTGATTTATTGCTTGAAATAATATAAAATAGTGAGGTAAGTATATTATATAGATTATTTATTATCTTTGGAGGTATAAATTATGGTAACAGCAGGTGATTTTAGAAACGGTGTTACATTTGAGGAAGACGGCAATGTGTTGCAGGTAATCGAGTTTCAGCATGTTAAGCCGGGTAAGGGTGCAGCATTTGTTAGAACAAAGACAAAGAATGTTATTACAGGTGCAGTAACTGAAAAGAGCTACAACCCTTCTGCTAAATTCCCAACAGCATTTATTGAAAGAAGAGAAATGGCTTATTCATATAGTGACGATGGACTTTATTACTTTATGGATAACGAAACATTTGATATGATTCCTGTTTCAGAGGCAGACCTTTCAGACAACTTTAAGTTTGTTAAAGAGAACGAGATTTGCCGTATCCTTTCATACAAGGGTAAGGTATTCGGCGTAGAGCCACCTACATTTGTTACTCTTGAGGTTACAGAAACAGAGCCGGGTCTTAAAGGCAATACTGCAACTAACACACTTAAGCCTGCAAAGGTTGAAACAGGTGCTGAAATTCGTGTTCCTCTTTTTATTAACGAGGGCGACATGATTAGAATTGACACAAGAACCTGTGAATATATGGAAAGAGCATAATATTAAGGAGTATTTTTATGGAAACAACAGAAAGCCTCGGCTATCTCAAGGGTCTGCTTGACGGCCTTGATTTAGACGATAACAAAAAAGAAACAAAGATTTTTAAAGCAATAATTGACGTTCTCGATAATCTTACAGAGGATGTTGATGATATTACAGAGGGTATGGAGCTTCTTGCAGAGCAGATTGACGCTGTTGACGAGGATCTTGCAGAGGTTGAGGATTACCTTGCAGAGGATGAAGTTGACTTTGATGATTGTTGCGATTGCGATGATTACTGTGATTGTGACCAGTGTGAGGAGTTCGAGGTTGAGTGCCCTGTATGTAAGGAAATCATCGTCGTTGACGAGGATACAGTTCTCGGTGGCTCAATGCCTTGCCCAAATTGCGGCGAGCTTTTAGAGTTTGAGGTTGAGTGCGACTGTGAGGACGAGGAATAAGCAGTTCTTTAAGAAAGAGGGTAGTTATTATTAAAAGAGTAATATCTATTTTTCTTTGCGTCTTTGTGATTTTATCTGCCTTCGTTGCTTGCTCATCTAAGAATGATTCCGGCAAGCAGACCACTTCAACTACTATTCCCACTGAAGAAGCAAAGATTAAAGAGCGTGACGCCGTTGACTTTATCAAAACATCATACTCCGAGGAGGAGCTTGGACTTGATAAAGAGAAACGAGCATACAGAATTATGGTTGCATCAAGTGGTGTTGAGGTTGAAGGCAAAAAGTACATTAAGGTTGTTGCCAATGTTGTTGTTAAAAACGATGTTACCCAAAAGGACGGCAAGAATACCTTTACTATGGATACTATTGGCGAGTATTATATATCATTCGACGGCAAAACTATTCTTAAAAAGGATATGAAAACTAACGAGTATAGTGAGCTTGAAAACAGATATAGCCAATATCTTAGCAACACAAAAGAAACAAAAGAAACAAAAGAAGCACAAAACAAATAAAACAATATTGACTAAACAAAGCATTAGTGCTATTATAGTCGTAATAAAAGCAGACTTTGATTAGGCGAGTAGTTTTTGCCATTGATTACAGAGAATCGACGGTTGGTGCAAGTCGATACAATCCAAAAGCGAAAAACACCTATGAGTTCCCGAAAGAAAGCATTTGCAAGTAGAATCGGGCGTGCAGGAGCGTTAATCCTTTGAGTGAGTCGGCATTGCTGACTAATTTAGGTGGTACCACGGAAGCAGTCTTTCGTCCTATTGGACTTAAGACTGCTTTTTTACTTTTTATTTGTAATAAGGAGAGCATTATGGAATTTTCAACACTTTACAGAACAAAAACTATGGATAATTTTTCAGAGGCTGATATTAACAGCCAAGTTAAGATTGCAGGTTGGGTAGAGAATATCCGTGACCACGGTGGTGTATCCTTTATTGACCTTCGTGATATGTACGGAGTAATGCAGGTTGTTATGCGTGACACCTCCTTGCTTGACGGTATTTCAAAGGAGGATTGCCTTTCTATTGAGGGTATAGTAGAAAAAAGAGACGAGGATACAATTAACCCTAAAATTGCAACAGGTACTATTGAGGTTGAGGCAAAGAGTGTAAAAACACTTGGCAAGGTTCGTCAGCAGCTTCCTTTTGAAATTCAAACCTCAAAGGAAACGAGGGAGGACAAAAGACTTCAGTATCGTTTTCTTGATTTAAGAAATCAAAAGGTTAAGGATAACATTTTGTTTAGAAGTCAGGTTATTTCATATTTAAGGCAGGAAATGACCAATATGGGATTTATGGAAATTCAAACTCCTATTCTTTGTGCATCATCACCGGAGGGTGCTCGTGACTATGTTGTACCAAGCCGTGTGCACAAGGGCAAGTTTTACGCCCTGCCACAAGCACCACAGCAGTATAAACAGCTGCTTATGGTATCGGGTATTGATAAGTATTTCCAAATTGCACCATGCTTTAGAGATGAGGACGCTCGTGCAGACCGTTCACCGGGTGAATTTTATCAGCTGGACTTTGAAATGAGCTTTGCTACTCAGGAGGATGTTTTCAGAGTTGGCGAAGAGATTTTAACAAAAACATTTAAGAAATTTGCTCCAAAGGGATATACAGTAACAGATGCTCCTTATCCTGTTATCAGCTATAAGGAGGCAATGCTTAAGTACGGTACAGATAAGCCTGATTTAAGAAATCCACTTGTTATTATTGATGTAACAGATTTCTTCCAAAGATGCACCTTTAAGCCCTTCCACGGTCAAACAGTAAGAGCAATTAAGGTTCATCAGGATATTTCAAAGGGTAAGCACGAAAAGCTCCTTAAATTTGCACAGTCAATCGGTATGGGTGGACTTGGCTATCTCCTTGTTCAAGAGGATAAATCATATAAGGGACCTATTGACAAGTTTATTCCTGATGATATGAAATCAGAGCTTGCAGATATGGCAGAGCTTGAGGTTGGCGATACAATTTTCTTTATTGCCGATGCAGAGGCAAAGGCTGCTTCATATGCAGGTCAAATAAGAACAAAGCTTTGCGAAATGTTTGATTTGTTAGAGAAGAATGCATATCGTTTCTGCTTTATCAACGACTTCCCAATGTATGAGTATAAGGAAGAGGAAAAGAAGATAGGCTTTACTCATAATCCGTTCTCAATGCCACAGGGTGGACTTGAGGCACTTGAAACAATGGACCCACTTGATGTGCTTGCATATCAGTATGACATTGTGTGCAACGGTGTTGAGCTTTCTTCAGGTGCTGTCCGTAACCACGATATTGATGTTATGAAAAAGGCATTTGAAATTGCAGGCTACGATGAGGATGTGCTTAAGGAGAAATTCGGTGCTCTTTATACAGCATTCCAGTTTGGTGCACCTCCTCACGCAGGTATGGCTCCCGGTGTTGACCGTATGATAATGCTCCTTAGAAATGAGGAGAATATCCGTGAGGTAATTGCATTCCCAATGGACGGTAAGGCACAAGACCTTATGTGTGGCGCACCTAACGAAATTACAGAGCAGCAGTTAAGAGAAGTTCACATAAAGCTTAGAAAATAATCGAGGTGTAACTATGATTAGCAAAGAAGAAGTATTAAAGCTCGCCCGTCTTGCCCGTCTTGATTTTTCGGACGATGAGCTGGAGAAAATAATGAGGGATATGGACGATATTATTGCCTTTGCAGATACAATAAATAATTCAGTAGAGGGTGATGCCGAAAAGATTAGGAATGTATCATCATCTGCCACCCCTGCCGAAGACTTCAGAGAAGATGTTGTTAAGGAGTCATTACCTAACGAAAAAATACTTTCTAATGTTAATGGCTCAAAGGGTATGTTCTGCGTGAAGGGAGGAATATAAATGAGAGAGCTTATTTCATCCTTATCACAAATGCTTGCTAATAAGGAAATATCATCTGTTGAATTAACGGAAAAATATATTTCTGCTATTGAAAGCGATAATAAAAAATATAATGCTTATGTTTCAACAACATTTGATAAGGCATTAGAGGGTGCAAGGCTTGCCGACAAAATGATTGCAAACGGCACTGCAACAGCCTTGACAGGTATTCCTATGACTCTTAAGGATAATATCTGTTCCGACGGCGACCTTACAACCTGTGCGTCAAAAATTCTTACAGGATTTAGACCGTATTATGATTCAACTGTTTGGTCAAAGCTTAAGGCACAGGGTGCTGTAATGCTGGGAAAAACCAATATGGACGAGTTCGCAATGGGCTCTACAAGTGAAACAAGTGTTTACGGTGCACCTTTAAATCCAAGAAATGTTAACCATGTAACAGGTGGCTCATCAGGTGGTGGCGCAGCAGCAGTTTGTGCTAATCTTGCTGCCTATGCACTTGGCTCTGATACAGGTGGCTCTGTGCGTCAGCCTGCTTCCTTCTGTGGTATTGTGGGACTTAAGCCAACATACGGTGCAGTGTCCCGTTACGGTCTTATTGCTTATGGCTCATCCCTTGACCAAATCGGCGTTATGGCAAATTCCGTTAAGGATACTGCCGTTGTATTTGATGCAATTTCGGGCGTTGATGCTAACGACCAAACAAGTGTTGATTTTAATTTCGGCAATATTGCAGATAGCCTTGATAAAGCAGATATTAAGGGAATGAAAGTCGGTGTTGCCAAGGAATATTTTGACGGCATAAACGGTGAAATAAAAGAGGCTATTGACGGCGCTGTTAAGTTTTTTGAGGATAACGGTGCAGAGATTATCGACATCAGCTTGCCTGTTCTCAAGCAAGCCTTGCCTGTTTACTATATTATTGCCTGTGCCGAGGCTTCATCAAACCTTGGCAGATATGACGGTATCAGATACGGTTACAGACCTGAAAGCTTTAACGATGTTGAGGAAATGATACTAAAAACAAGAACAGAAGGCTTTGGCGACGAGGTTAAGCGCAGAATTATGCTTGGCACATATGTATTATCATCAGGCTATTATGATGCGTATTATAAAAAGGCTTGTCTTCTTCGTGAAAATCTTATTGCAGATTTTGACGACATCTTTAACACTTGTGATATTCTTATTGCGCCAACTGCACCTAATACAGCATTTCCACTTAACTTCAGTGGTGCATCTCCTGTTGAAATGTATTTGTCGGATATTGCAACCGTGCCTATTAACATTACAGGTGTACCTGCTATCAGCGTTCCTATTAAGAATGACAGCTGTTCACTTCCAATCGGTATGCAAATTATCGGCAAGAAATTCAGCGAAAAGACTATTATGAGCGCAGCATATTTTTATGAGAAGAATGCACAAATCGGTGTCAAGGATTTTGAGGGAGGTGTAGCACTTTGAGCTATCAGTTAGTATGTGGTATTGAAACTCACATTGAGTTAGCAACAAAGACAAAGATTTTCTGTGGCTGCACAACACAATTCGGTGGCGAGCCGAATACTCATTGTTGTCCTGTATGCACCGGTCAGCCCGGTTCACTCCCTATATTGAACAAGAAGGTTATTGAATTTGCAGTGCGTGCCGGTTTGGCAGTCCATTGCGATATTAACAATAATTCTCATATGGACAGAAAGAACTATGTTTATCCCGATTTGCCAAAGGCTTATCAGATTTCACAGTTTGACGAGCCTGTTTGTGTTAACGGCTATGTTCAGCTTGATTCAGGTAAAAAAATAAGAATTGAGCGTATTCATATAGAGGAGGACGCAGGCAAGCTTGTTCACGATGGTGGCTACACCTATGTTGACTATAACCGTGGTGGCGTGCCTCTTATTGAGATTGTGTCTATGGCAGATATTGAATCTCCTGAGGAGGCAAGAGAATATGCAGAAAAGCTTCAGCTTATTATGAGAAATGTTGGTGTGTCAGACTGTAAAATGCAGGAGGGCTCAATGCGTTGCGATGTTAATGTGTCAATTCATCAGCCGGGTGAGCCTTGGGGCACAAGAACAGAAATTAAGAATATTAACTCTCTTTCAAACATTGTTCGTGCAATGGAGCTGGAAATGGAAAGGCAAGAGGATATTCTTGATTCAGGTGAAAAGGTTATTCAGTCAACAATGCGATATGACGCAAACAGCGATACTGTGTATGTTCTTCGTACAAAGGAGAATGCAGACGATTATCGCTATTTCCCTGAGCCTGATATTTTAAGGTTTTACATTTCGCCTGAAACGGTAGAGGATATTCGTGCTTCCTTGCCGGAGCTTCCCGACGCAAAGCTTAAAAGGTATGTTGAGGATATGTCTTTGCCTGAGAACAATGCAAGACTTATCTATAAATATAAAAGCGTCACCAAGTTCTTTGATGACGCAGTTAACGAGGGTGCAAGTGCTCAAAATGTTCTTAATATGATTATCGGTACAATTTATTCTACTCTGCAAACAGAGGAGGATAAGGAAAACTTTGATATTAAAATCACATCAAAGCAGTTGGCTGATTTGGTTAAGCTTATTGATGAAAAGAAAATAAGAGCCAATAAAGCCAAGGAGGTTCTATCTCAAATGCTTGAAAGTGGCAAGGATGTTGCCGAATACATTAAAGCAGAGGATTTGCAGGGCCTTTCAGATGATGATTTGAGAGCTCTTTGCCAGGGTGCTATTGAAGCAAATCCCAAGGCAGTTGAGGATATTAAGAACGGCAAGGACAAGGCAATCAATGTAATGTTTGGCTATGTTATGAAAAATTCTCGTGGCAAGGCTGATGTTAAAAAGGCAGAGGAAATTATTAGGGAAATAATCCTAAAATAGCTTAGCATCTATACCGTCAAGCAATATTGCTTGACGGTTATTTATTTTCTTTAGTTCAATTTTATTATCATATTCTTCAATTATTTTGCTGACGGATTTTTTAAAAAATCTTGACTCACAGTGAGGTAAAATATAAAAATCCGTAATACCAAGTGACGAGTAATCCTTAAGCAGTGGAGCCTTACCTTTGTCATCCATAAACTGTATATATTCAATGTCAGGCGATGCAATGACAGCACCCGCCGATTCACCGATATATAGCTTGCCTTTTTCAATTTCAGACCTTATCATTCTGTCGGCACCGGTTCTTTTTAATTCCTGCAAGAGATAAAATGTGTTGCCACCGTTAACAAATATGCAGTCACTATTATTTAGTCTTAACTCAATTTCATCTGCTGTTAGCAGTGAAATATTCAGCATTTCAACATTAGCACCTAATTCTTTCAGCAGCATTTTGTTGATGATAACGCCGATATTTGCTTTGCCGTTGTTTGCGGCAGTAGGGATAAAGGATACGGCTTTGCCGTTAAAATCCTTGTCTGCTGTTTTTATTTTTTTATATGAATTTATCAAGCTTGATACAAGTAATGCCTTTATCATAACAAAATCCTTTCAAAGTGACGTAACAATATTTTATCACAATAATAAAGCTTGTTCAATACGGATGTATGTTGATTATATACAAAAATAGGTATTGATATGAATGTTTTTTTGTAGTACAATGTTATATGTAAAAATTTGAGAGGAGCGTTTTTATGAAACACCCGGAAATTGTAAACAAAATGACTCTTGAACAAAAGGCAGCTTTTGTTTCAGGCTTTGACTATTGGCATTTAGAGGAGGCACTTGAGCTTGGTCTTCCTAAAATTATGATTACAGACGGACCACACGGCTTGCGTAAGCAGAATGCCGATAAAAAAGCATCAGGTGGTATAGGTCTTGGTAATTCAGTTCCGTCAACCTGCTTCCCTCCTGCATCAACAACATCATGCTCTTGGGACGAGGATTTACTTCACCAGGAGGGTATCGCTCTCGGTAAGGAGTGCCTAAAGGAACAGGTATCAACCTTGCTCGGTCCCGGTACAAATATAAAGCGTTCACCTGTATGTGGTCGTAATTTTGAGTATTTCAGCGAGGATCCGTATCTTGCAGGTAAGTGTTCTGCAAGCTTTGTAAACGGCGTTCAGTCTATGGGTATCGGCACCTCGCTAAAGCATTTTGCCTGCAACTCGCAGGAGGCTTTCCGTATGGTAGTCAACGAGGTTATTGACGAAAGAACACTTCGTGAGCTTTATCTTACTGCCTTTGAAATTTGTGTTAAGGAGTCACAGCCATGGACTATTATGAACTCCTACAACAGAATTAACGGAGTTTATGCCTCTGAAAATGAGTGGCTGCAGGAAAAGGTTCTCCGTGATGAGTGGGGCTTTGAAGGACTTGTAGTTACTGACTGGGGTGCTTCTGTTGATCGTATTCCGGGTCTTAAATACGGCACTGATTTAGAGATGCCGTCATCAGGTGTTCTTAATACCAAAAAGATTATTGAAGCTGTTAAGAACGGTGAGCTTGACGAAGAAATCCTTAACAAAAGAGTTGATAATGTAGTTGAATTGATTGTTAAGTCTAAGCCTGCTCTTGAGGGCAAGCATACATTTGATATTGAAGAGCACCATAAAATTGCACAAAAAGTTGCAGAGGGATCAATGGTTCTTCTTAAAAATGACGATTCAATCCTTCCTCTTAAAAAGGGACAGAAGGTTGCCGTCATCGGAGAAATGGCAAAATCTCCTCGTTTTCAAGGTGCAGGTTCATCTGTTATCAATCCTACAAAGCTTGTTAATGCTTATGACGAATTAGCAAAGCTTGGCGTTGATTTAACATATACTCAGGCATACGAAAAGAGCAAGGACGAGGTTAACGATGCAATGCTCTCCGAAGCAGTTAATGCAGCAAAGAATGCTGATGTGGCAGTTGTGTTTGTTGGTCTTACTGAGGAATTTGAGGGTGAGGGCTACGACAGAGAGAATATCGAAATGCCAAGCAGTCATAATCACCTTGTATCAGCCATTGCAAAGGCTAACCCAAATACAGTAGTAGTTCTTGCAGGTGGCTCTGTTGTGCATATGCCTTGGGTTGACCAGGTTAAGGGTCTCCTTAATTCCGGTCTTGGTGGTCAAGCAGGTGGTGGCGCCGTTGCAAATATTCTTACAGGTGCTGTTAATCCGTCAGGTAAAACATCTGAAACATATCCACTTACATTTGCAGATAATCCTACATATAACAATTATCCGGGTGGCCCTGTTACAAGCGAGCACAGAGAAAGTGTGTATATCGGTTACAGATATTATGACAAGGCAAATAAGGATGTATTGTTCCCATTTGGCTACGGTCTTTCCTACACAAGCTTTGAGTACAGCGATTTAAAGCTTTCATCTGACAGCATCAAGGATACAGATACTGTTACAGTATCCTTTAAGATTAAAAACACAGGTGATGTTGACGGTGCAGAGGTTGCACAGATTTATGTTGCCGATAAGGAGTCAACTATCTTCCGTCCTGTTAAGGAGCTTAAGGGCTTTAAAAAGGTATTCCTTAAAGCAGGCGAGGAGCAGGAGATTTCCGTTGACCTTTCAAAAAGAGCGTTTGCGTTCTACAATGTTCAGTTAGGCGACTGGATGGTAGAAACAGGCGAGTTTGATATTCTTGTAGGCGCATCAAGCCGTGATATTAAGCTTTCACAATCTATTACAGTTACATCAACTGTTGATGCTGCTATTCCTGATTACAGAGAGTCAGCACCTGCTTATTACACAGCAGATATTGACGGTATGAAGGGTGCACAGTTTGAGGCTGTTTACGGTCAAAAGCTACCAAATCCAAATATGGACACATCAAAGAAAATTGATATTTATTGCTGTCTTAACGACGCCCGTCACACAAAATGGGGTGGCAAGATTTGTAAGCTTATTGAAAAAATTATGGGTGGTATGGGCTCAGATGCTAACGGCGATGGCAAGATGCTTGCTGCTATGGCAACACAAATCCCAATCCGTAACTTTATCGCAATGAGTATGGGCGTATTCTCACCTGAAATGGCAGACGGTTTGCTTATGATGCTCAACGATGATGAGTCAAGCTTTGTTGGCTTCAACAAGATTTTCTGGAGAATCGGTGGAGCATTAACAAGACTTCCTGCATTATTAAAATCAATCTAATCCTTTACACCGTTCGATTTACCTCGAACGGTGTTTTTGTGTATTATTTTATTGTATTAGTGTTTTATTTATGGTAAAATATTAAGACGAAATTTTACGGAGGTGACAGGATGAAAAGACGCATTTTGCGAATAGTTAGTATTTTGCTTACTGTTATATTTCTGCTTTCCTGTAATCTTGTTGCCTTTGGCGCATATCAGGTGACGGATATTCAAAAAACACAGCTTGGCACAAGCAGTACATATTATTCCTTTGATGCACAAACAAAAACCCTTACAATCAGTGGCACGGGAGCAACTCCGGATTTTTCCAACAGCAGTGCATCACAGCCTTGGTATATGTGGAGGAGTGACGGCTCTATTTCAAATGTGGTTGTTGATGAGGGCATAACCTATTTAGGCAATCACTTTTTGTATTATGTCAGTGCTCAAAGCATTACTCTTCCGTCAACTCTAACAGGTATCGGCAGCTATGCCTTGAGTGGTACTAATGGCTTAAGAACAATTAGTCTGCCCTCATCTTTAACAAAAATCGGTGACGGTGCCTTTTATCTTTCAACTAATTTGGAGGAAGTTGTTATTCCCGGCAATGTAACAAGCATCGGCACATCTGCATTCGATGGCTGTTATGCCCTTAATTCTGTTGTGTTTGAAAATATGAATTCCAATGTCAGCATCGGCAGTAAGGCTTTCTTCCGTTGCAGGTCATTAAAGAATGTTTCCGTACCGAAAAGAGCTAAGCTTTATTCATACAGCTTTGGTTACAGCAATGCAAATGTGGGCAGTATTTACAGTGACTTTGTAATGAATGTTTACAGAGATTCTCCTGCATACACATATGCCGTTAATAAAATCGTAAATCCTGACAATTACAACATTATTAACGAAATGAATATATATGACGGCGATATAATTGATTGCGAATATTTTGACGACTCCTATAAAGATAAAATGTATTTTTATTTTACTCCTCGAGTCAGTGATTACTACTGCTTTAGCTCTGCCGGTGATGTAGATGTGGACTGTTCATTGTATGATGAGAACGATAATTTGATTGCTCAAAGCTCCGATATTTCATTAGATAATCTGAATTTTTCCGTTGATTGTTATTTGGAGGCAGGCGAGGTTTATAAATATGAGGTTGGCTGCGTGAGTAATATGTCCTTAGGCAAATTTACTGTTAAGGTAAGCGTTAGCCATTTGTGTGAAAGTATTGTTACTCCACCCAGCTTAACAGAAGATGGCTACACAACATACACCTGCAATTACTGTGGTATAGTATTTAGGGCTGATTTTGTAAAAAGAACAGGCATTAAGATTACAGGCAGGGTATTATGTATGGAAGCGCCTGACGGCTCTCATCCTAATAATTATCCCGTAATCAACGCTGTTATTTTAATTGACGGTAATGAGGCTGAAGCTGTTGATGAAAACGGCTGCTTTTCATTTTACACTCCCAAGGAGTCACAGGTAATGACAATCACTTCTCCTTATTCTGTTGACAGAAATATTGAAATTACGGAAAATGACAGTATGGAAATGAGCTTGGGCGATTTGCCGTTAATGTGCTTTGACTATTATAAGGACGGCTATTTTAACGCAAAGGATTTTGCAGTGTTCAGGAATTTTTACGGTAATTACTCGCCTGATGATTTGGATATGAAGGTGTTAGATTACAATAGAGACGGCAAAATAGATTATTCGGATTTTTCTTTTGCAAATAAATTTATTGCCTTTGGAAAAATAACCCAAAGTGTCTATGAATAAGCAATAAAAATTAGTTACTTTTCTGTATTGAAAAATAAGTAATCATAATATATAATATTTATAATTTTAATATTAGTAGTATTTCTGCAAAGGAGAGTATCATATTATGAAAAAGGTTGCTATCATTATGGGCTCTGACAGCGATTTGCCTATCGTAACTCCTGCAATTAAGCAGTTGAAGGATTTAGGCATCGAAACAGAGGTTAGAGTAATGAGTGCTCATCGTACTCCACAGGAGGCAAACGAGTTTTCATCAAAGGCAATAGAGAACGGATTTGGCGTAATTATCGCAGCAGCAGGTATGGCTGCTCATTTAGGTGGA
>CAMFYM010000010.1 GCA_946002045.1 uncultured Clostridia bacterium
GATTCCTCTACGTCTCGTGGGCTCGGAGATGTGTATAAGAGACAGATTGATATGCCACCATATGCTCCTATTCTAATGGAGTCAACAAGAAGCATTGGATATTCTGTTGAAGCAGCAATTGCCGACGTAATTGATAACAGCATTGCTGCATTTGCAACAAACATTGAAGTGAATTTTTTCCCATCAAGCGATCCTTATATCTGCATATTGGATAATGGTAATGGTATGACGATATCAGAACTTGAAAATGCTATGCAATATGGAAGTAAAAATCCATTAGACACTCGTAGTGAAAATGATTTAGGACGATACGGTTTAGGATTAAAAACAGCATCTTTATCTCAATGTAGAAAACTTACAGTTATTTCTAAAAAGAACGATACTATTTCTGGCTGTCGATGGGATCTTGATTATGTTAAAGATAAAGAAAATTGGGCATTAATTGTTCTTGAAGAAGACGACTATAGATATGTTCCATATTTTGATAGATTGGACGAGCTTAGAAGTGGCACTTTAGTTGTTTGGCAGGATCTTGATAAGTTTGCCGCTGGGGAAAGAGATATACATACAGCGCTAACTGTAAAAATGGATTCAACAAGAAATCATCTTGCATTAGTATTTCATAGATATTTAAGTGGAGAGAGCGGGTTAAACAGACTTAAAATAGTTATGAACGGACATGAGGTTGAACCAAAAGATCCTTTCCTTATCAAAAAAAGCAATCAATTAATGGCAGAGGAATCTATAATTATAAGAGGTCAACAGGTTAAGGTTACGCCTTATATTTTGCCTCATGTATCTAACTTAACAAAAGAAGAATTAGATGCTTTAGGCGGAAAAGAAGGTCTTAGAAAATCACAAGGATTTTATGTTTATAGAAATAAGCGACTTATTTGTTGGGGAACATGGTTTAGATTAATGAGACAAGGTGACCTTTCAAAGTTAGCCAGAGTACAAGTTGACATTCCAAATTCATTAGATGACCTGTGGACTTTGGATATTAAAAAATCAACTGCCATTCCTCCTGATGAGGTTAAGAAAAATTTAGCTATTATCATCGATAAAATTTCGGCTGGTAGCAAAAGAACTTGGACCTATAGAGGCAAAAAAGAAACCAAGGATGATGTTGTGCATTTATGGACTCCAATGAAGATTAGAGGTTCTAAATACTATACAATTAACAGAGATCATCCGTTAGTTGAATCTATTATTGAGGAATTTCCTGAATCAAGAAAAAAGTTGGATACGCTTCTTGAACAGATTGGACTAATGCTACCATTAAATTCTTTATATGTTGATTTAACGAATGATGAAAAGTTAGTTAATGAATCAGAAATTACTGCTAACGAGGCTATAGAAAATGCAAAATTGCTTTTAGCAAATTATAGTTCCGTTGAAGAAAAGAAATTAATGTTGAGTGGTCTAAAAAATGTTGATATGTTTTTAGAACATTATGAAACCTTAGTTGATATGGTTGAAAGAGGAGAATTATAATGACTGAGAATATGCGAATTATTACAGATGCTGTGATTAGTGCAATTAACACAAAATTTGGTGATGATACTCCTACGCTTGAGCAAATGAATGAATTGGCTGATAAATGTGCAGGAGCAATGCGTGCAGTCTTTCCAGTTAATGAAGATGAATATGTTGAAATAAAGAAATATTTAGCTAAAAATGTATATCACAAAATTGGGTATGCAGTGTCTTTAAAAGGACATGACGCAACACACAAGACATGGTATTTCTTAGAGGAAAATGATGGATTTTATTGGAATCGTTATAAGAAGTATTTAAGAAACAGAAAACACTGGTCAGCCGAAACAGTTAATAGATTACACGAAACAACAAATGATGTTATGGATGATTTGGGTAATCCAAATGATAAGGCTCGTCAATTTCAAAGAAGAGGATTATTGTTAGGAGATGTTCAATCAGGAAAAACTGCAACATATACTGCTATTTGTAACAAGGCAGCCGATGCAAACTACAAAGTTATAATTGTACTTGCAGGCATGATGGAAAATCTTCGTGTACAAACACAAGAACGTTTAGACGCAGAATTTGTTGGAAAAGAAAGTAAATATACTCTTGACAGAAAAGCAGATAATGAGATAAGGAATCATCCTGTTGGAGTAGGAAAAATTGATGCTAGTAACGATAAACAAATTGCGTGCTTTACATCAGTTGCTACTGACTTTAATAAAACAACACTTCGCCAATTAGGCTTGAGTTTATCTAATCTTAAAGGCACAGCTTTATTTGTAGTTAAGAAAAATAAAAGTGTCTTGAATAATTTGTATAAGTGGCTATTAGAGAATAATACTCATTCAGAAGGAGAATTAATTGACCTTCCACTGTTATTAATCGATGATGAGGCAGATAATGCATCGGTTAACACAAATTCTGAAGAAAAAGATCCAACAGCGATTAACGCCGCTATTAGAAATATTTTGAACTGTTTTAAGCAGGCATCATATCTTGGTATTACTGCAACACCATTTGCAAATATTTTCATTAATCCTGAAGACGAAACGGATGAAGCAGCTAGAGACCTTTTTCCAAAGGATTTTCTTACAGTTTTGCCAACACCAGAAAATTACATTGGTGCGGACAGAATTTTTGGAAACGGAAACGCTGATGAATGGGATAATGAATCTGATGGCAACAGAAATCTTGGCGAATTTAACGATGCATTAATTCCAATTGAAAATGAGGAACAAGATAGCTTTTTCTATTTTAAACACAAAAAAGAAATTGCATATGAGCTAACAGAAATCCCAGCCTCAATGAAAGAAGCTATTCGATATTTTATATTGTCGTCTGCTATTTCGGACTACAGAAGAGATTATACCGAACACAGATCAATGTTGGTAAATGTAAGCCGTTTTACACTCGTTCAAAATCAAACAGCCGATATTATTGAAAGTTTTCTAAATAGGATTAAGTTAGACTTAGAGAATTACGCTCAATTGCCGGCAATAGAAAGCATGAAAATAAATAGTATTTCAATGCTTTTCGATGTTTGGAATAAGTATAACTTAGATAAAGTCATTGACATTGATTGGGAAGAATTTCTTCAGAAGTATTTGTATAAGGCTACACGACGAATAGAGGTTAGATCTGTCAACCAAAGCAGTGGAGCTGCTGCATTAGATTATCATAACTATAAGGATATCGGCATGAGGGTTATTGCTGTTGGTGGTAATAGTCTTTCAAGAGGTCTTACTTTAGAAGGCTTAATGGTTAGTTATTTTTATCGAAACACCATGATGTACGATACTTTGCTACAGATGGGTAGATGGTTTGGTTATAGACCAGGTTATGAGGATTTGTTCAAGGTTTGGATGGCAGAAGATGCTATTGACTGGTATGGATATATTATTGATGCAGTTAATGAACTTAAACAAGAATTATTCAAAATGAAGAGGCAAAACCTAACACCAAAAGAGTTTGGTTTAAAAGTTAGGCAAGCACCAGGTGCACTGTTAGTTACTGCAAGAAACAAAATGCGAACAGGAACAATGGTAAAGCGACCTATCACAGTATCTGGTAGAATGCTTGAAACACCAAGGTTAAAAGGTGATAAAGCAACTATTGATAACAATGAGGCGTTATGTAGGAACTTTATTAAGTCCATTTCAGCATCAGCAAATTGGGAATATGATGATTACACTAAATCTTTTATTTGGAAAGATATTCCTAAAGAGGCGATAATCGAAATTGTTCGTGCGTTTGAAACTCATCCTTGGAATTTAAATTTCCAACCTATTGCACTAGCTGATTATATTTTAGATTCAAATCTTGATAAATGGGATGTTGCTATTCCAAATGGTTCATCTGATAGCACAGTTGGCGTTGAAACTTTTGATGACACTATTCATGTTAATCCTGAAATGCGTAAAATGGAAAGAGATTTGAACTACAAAAATATGATTAGAATTAATGGTCATCATGTTAGAGTTGGTACGGGTGGATGTTCAAAGATTGGATTATCAAAGGAAACAATCCAAGATATTAGAAGAAAAAACATAAAAAAATGTGATGACAAGACCTACTTGAAGATAAAGGATCGAAATCCTCTCCTTTTATTACATATACTCGAGAATAGTACTAAAAAAGATGATGACGATATGCCAATTATAATGTTTGCATTAGGATTAGGATTCCCTGATGATGGAATTGAAAGAACTGCTAATTATGTAGTAAATGTTAAGGAATTGGAAAATTGGGTTGATGATATTGCATTAGAGGATGATGACGATGATGAATTTAACAATTAGCCAATTAAATAAAATTTGGCAAGATGCGTCAACTACTGTTGGTGGTTTTTTGCTTGCTGATAGCGAACATCCTATTGAATTTCATTTAGGATACGATAATGGACAGCGTTGTTTTATTGTTATGAATTCTGGAAAAGTTGATGATATTGTTTCTTCTAAAGCGATAACTGCCAAGAATGTTATAACTGGCAACACAAAATCTTTATTATTTCTATTGCGTTATGAATCTTTAGAAGATATCTTTTCAAATTTATGTTGGGATTTAATTACATATACTAAACAGAGCGATAATCCAATTAAGGATTTGATTGATAGATTTAACAATTGGCAAAAGCTATTGCAAAAATTGCCAAATGGTTTAATGTCGGCAAATGCTCAAAAAGGACTTATTGGTGAATTATTGTATTTAGAGTATTTAATTGATCAAAACGGAGTAAAACATGCATTTGAATCATGGGTCGGACCAGATGGAAGTGATCAAGATTTTTTGTTAGATGATTCATGGACAGAAGTTAAAACAACCACAATTAGCTCTGATTCAATAAATATTTCTTCATTGGAACAATTGGATCGAGATGATTTTGGAAGGCTTGTAGTTTATTTTATGGACAAAGTGGATTCGCCAAATAAATCTACTATTACTCTTGGCGATATTTTTGAAAGAGTTTTTGCAAAGTTAACAGACTCACAATATATTGACTCGTTAATATGCAAAACTTCAAAAGTTGGTTTTGACATCAAAAATATTGAAAAGTATAAAACGATTCATTTTAAATTAGTCGGAAGTAGTTGTTATGCCGTTAGGGATGAATTCCCTCGTTTAACTAAAAAAAATATTCCTAATGGAATTATTTCAGCCGGTTATTCGATTAGTTTATCAAGCATTAACAACTATAGAATTGAGGAGAAATAAATGGATGCATTAGAATTTCAAAAGGACTTTTTAGAAGAAGTCAAATCAACAGCTGCGGTAGCTGGCGAAGGATCAACGGCTGCATTTGTAAGCATTATGACAGAATATCTAATAAACTCTGAAGTTATTCCTGATTTTACACCATCTTTTTTTATGGGAACAGGACGACATAATAAAAATCTTAGAGTCGATGGATATTGTCTTGATGAAATTGACTATACTATGAATTTGTTTATTGCCGATTATACTGGTAATGAAAACAGAGAAAGAATCATACAATCCTTTGTTAAAACAGAATTAGGCAAATTATCTGGATTTATTAGTGAAGTTTATGGATATCCAATGTTTAAGCGAAATATTGAAGAAAGCACACCTGCGGCTGATCTAATAGAACAGCTGGAATTTCACAAGCAAAATATAAGAAAATTTAGATTGTTTTATCTCACAGATGGGTTCACTAGTGACAGAATAAAGGATATTGTAGCTGATGATATTGAGGGAATACCAACAGAATATCAAGTGTGGGATATTGAAAGATTATTTAGAGTTTGTTGTTCAGATTTAGGTAGACAAGCTGTAGAAATCGATTTCAAGGGATATACAGAGATGGGAATACCATGTCTTGAAGCAAGCGCTGCAAATAACGAGGATTACAAGAGTTATTTATGTATTATTCCGGGTGCCGTGTTAGCTGATGTTTATGACACTTATGGCAGTCAATTACTTGAAGGAAATGTTAGATCGTTTTTATCAACTAAAGTTGCAGTAAATAAAAAGATCAGAGGAACTATACTATCAGAGCCTGAAAAATTCTTTGCATTCAATAATGGTGTTTCTGCAACAGCTATGGACTTAGTAATTGAAACTACTCCAGAGGGCAGGTTCATAACTTATGCAAAGGACTTTCAAATTGTAAATGGTGGACAAACAACTGCTTCGCTATCTAATGCTCGTTTTAAAGATAAAGCTGATTTAAGCAATGTGTATGTTCAAATGAAGCTAACAGAAGTTGATTCAAACATTGAAAGAGCTAATGAATTAATTAGAAATATTTCAAGATCATCTAACAGCCAAAACAAGGTGAGCGAAGCCGATTTCTTCTCAACACATCCATTTCATGTCAGAATGGAACAAATTGCTAATCGTCTATATGCACCTGCAACTGGTGGTGCACAACATGAAACCAAATGGTTCTATGAAAGAGCAAGAGGTCAATATGTTCAATCTCAAATGCATATGACAAAAGCTGAAAAGAATAAATTTGTAGCTCAACACCCTAAAAAGCAAGTTATTACCAAGACGGATTTGGCAAAAATCAAAAACACTTGGGACGGAAATCCTCAAATGGTAAGTAAGGGTGCGCAGACTAACTTTATTAAATTTGCGGATGTAATAAATGACGCATGGGATAAAAATGATGCTGAGTTTAACGAAAAATACTATAAAGACATTGTTGCATTAACACTATTGTTTAAACATACAGAATGGTTAGTTCCTCGTCAACCTTGGTACGAGCAGGGCTATCGTGCAAATATTGTTACCTATTCTTTAGCATTATTTCATAGGCTAATCAAACTGCAATACAAGGATTCCGAGTTGGATTTATCTCTAATATGGAATAGACAACCAAAGCCGGATTCTGATTGGGATTTCATCGATGACCAGTTAGAATTAATTACAGAGTACGTTTATGATTGCATTACTGATGATGATAGGCCAACAGCTAATGTCACTCAATGGTGTAAAAGAGATGCTTGTTGGGAAGGCGTCAAGAAAAAATGCAATATTGAGCTGACCCCAACAATAGAAAATATGCTGATCGACAAAGAAGATACTATTCGTAGCAAGAAAGAAGCAAAACAAGATCAAGGTATTGTGTCTGATATGGAAGCTCAAGCTGCTGTTATTGAATATGGAAGCGAATTTTGGAAATCAGTATATGGATTTACAATTACAAATAAGTTGGGAGCTCCAAGTATAATAGTTGCATTGAAGCAAGCAATGATGATACCAAATCGTTTACCTAACCCAGTACAGTGTAAGCAATTGCTGAAACATATAGAAGAAGTCAAATTAAATGGCTTTAAATGCTAAAAATTGAGTCCAGATTGTAAAAAAGTCTGGACTTATTTTTTTATTTATGTTATGCTGCAAAAGGAAAATAAATGTGCTATAATAAATAGCGTGGTGATAGAATGGCAAAGTATAATACAATTGACTTGTTCGCTGGAGCAGGAGGTTTAAGTCTTGGCTTTATGCAAACAAAAAAATTTGACATAAAGGTTGCTTTTGAAAACAACCCCAACATGCAGGAAACATATAAACAAAACCATAAGGGCACAGTGGTTTATGGAGATGTTTGTGCTGCTGATTACAGCAAAATCCAAGAGAAATTCGGAAAATTTGATGTTGTTATAGGCGGACCTCCATGCCAAGGCTTTTCAAATGCTAATAGGCAAAAGAATCGTGCTATAAGCATGAATAATATGCTCGTAAAAGAATATATGCGTGCTGTTATTGAATTGCAGCCTATTGCATTCGTTATGGAAAATGTTAGTATGCTAAAATCTGACGTCCATAGATTTTATATGGATAAAAACGACAAAGAAAAAATAAATAAATATGATATTCCTTTTAGTATATCAAAAATTGAATTGTTAGATAAATCGTACTACTTTGATGAGGCAATTGATATAGTTCAAGATTTAGATTCCATTATTGAACACCTTTGGGATGAAAAAACATATTATTCAATCAATGTTATTTATAAGACGTCTAAAAACAATAAGAAACTACAAAAGTTACTTAAAGATAGGAAAAAGCAGCTTATTTCTTTACTTAATGGAATAGAAACAAATTCAAAAGATTATATTTCTGTTGTAAGCAACAACGCTTTTAACAGTATATTGGATTATTACAGTGGTTCAATAAAACTTTCTGAAATGATTAAGCATTTAGAAAAAGCTATAATGATTCAAAGAATGTTAAGCAAAGCAAAGGAAATTTTTGATAACAATATAGTTGTTGAGGAGTATAATTGCGATAATGGCATAGTTGCAAAGATTAAGTCTTTTGCAGTGTATGATTATGTTAAGGCAATTCTTGGTTCGGATGAAAACAACTATACAATAAATAGCGATGTTCTTTGTGCAACGGAATTTGGAGCACCACAAAAAAGAAAAAGATTTATCGTTATTGGTGTAAAAAAAGATGTTTCAGACCATTTTGAAATGCCGGCAGGAAAAATAAAGGAAGCACAATTTCGAACTGTACGTGATGCAATTGAAGATATTCAAGATGTTGATCCTGTTTTTTCTGTTGAAGAAGATAATGGTGCAGAGCTTGAAACGAAGGACGACTTAAACCCATTAGCGAAAAAATTAAGAAACAGCGAAGTTTTATATAATCATATAATTACTAAAACAACACCTATCGCTATGGAACGATTTAAAGCGTTGGAACAAGGACAGAATTTTCACACTTTAGACAAGAAACTTAAAACCACATATACTGATCCATCAAGAACACAGAACACAGTTTATTTACGATTGAATTATGATGAGCCATCAGGAACAGTGATAAATGTTAGAAAATCTATGTGGGTTCATCCTGTTTTAGATAGAGCTTTAAGTATTAGAGAAGCGGCGAGATTACAAACTTTCCCGGATTCTTTTAGATTTTGTGGATCAAAAGATAAACAATATCAACAGGTTGGAAATGCTGTTCCACCAATACTGGCAAATGCAATTGCAAAACATTTGTTAGATATTATTAAATAACTCGTTTGTACATACAAGATATAAATTGTTACACAAGTGTTTTATATTGTTTGTTGATATATTTTACTGTAGGACTGATGCAGTTTTTGCATCAGTCCTTTTTGCTATTTGTACTGTTTTTGGGACTATGATTAAAAGAATTTACAAATGACTTGCTAATTAGATTTTTGTATGGTTATATACACTTGAGGTGATATATATGAACGCAGTAATATATGCTCGTTATTCAAGTGATAACCAACGAGAAGAATCAATCGAAGGTCAAATTCGTGAATGCAAAATATTTGCAGAACACAATGGAATGACAATTGTTGGAGAATATATTGATAGGGCAAAATCAGCAACAACCGACAAACGACCAGAGTTTCAGCGAATGATTGCTGAGAGCAGTAAAAAAGCATTTGAAATAATAATTGTTTGGAAGCTCGACAGATTTGCTCGTAATCGTTATGATTCAGCCCACTACAAAGCACAGCTTCGAAAGAATGGAGTTAAGGTTATTTCAGCAACTGAATCAATTAGTGAGGGAGCTGAAGGTGTATTATTAGAATCCGTTCTTGAAGGTATGGCAGAATATTATTCCAAAGAGCTTGGCGAGAAGACCTTGCGTGGTATGACAGAAAATGCATTAAAGTGTAAGCATAATGGTGGTTTGTGTCCGTTAGGTTTTACCGTTGATGAAAATCTAAATTATATCATTGACGAGACTTACGCACCTATTGTTCGTGAAGCATTTAATATGTACGATAATGGAACAACCATTCAACAGATTGCAGCAGATTTTAATGCTCGTGGATTGAGGACTCAACGTGGCAAGAAGATTTCAATAAATTGCATAACCAATATGCTTCATAATAGAAAATATATTGGCGAATACAAGTTTAAAGACATTGTTGTGCCAGGGGGTATGCCTGCGATAATACCTGAATCATTATTCTTGCGTGTTCAAGATAGAATGGTTACGAATAAGAAAGCACCGAGTCATTACAAAGCTGATTGCGAATATATACTAACCACAAAATTATTCTGTGGTAAGTGTGGAAGACTTATGGCTGGTGAAAGCGGCACAAACAGAACTGGTGTAAAATATCGTTACTATAAATGTGTTGGTGTAAAATACCATTATGGATGTGATAAGAAAACCATTAAAAAAGAGCGTATTGAAGATTTCATTATTGATAGGATAATGAGAATAGTTAACGATCCTACTGCAATAGACGAAATAATTAAAAATGTTTTAGCTTTTCAAGAGAAAGGGAATAGGGTTTTACCAACACTTGAAGCAGAATTAGCAGATGTTGAAAAGCGAAAAGCCAATTTGCTTAACGCAATTGAAATGGGTATCGTAAATGCCACCACAAAGCAAAGGCTGGATGAATTAGAAATGCAGCACAATGAGCTGCTTGTGGAAATTGCGAGAGAGCAAATGGAAATGAACCTAGTTGATGAGAACAAATTAAGGTTTTATCTAGAACAGTTCAAGGGCATTGATTCTACCAAATTAGTTAATCGCAGAAAGTTAATAAACACATTTGTCAATGCAATTTATCTATACGATGATAAATTGGATTTGATATTAAACTATCAAGATGGCACAGAAACTATCTCATTGAGTGAAGTTGAAGCATTTGCCAGTAGTTCCCCCGTAACGAGTGAGGGGGAGCCATGAAAAAAGCACTTCAGAAGAAGTGCTTTTTTCAATGAAATAAATCCTTGCGGATTTGTGAAATATCCTTCGGATATGAAATAGCTGACGCTATGAAATACGCTGCGGCGTATGAAGGATTTATTTTATTTCACATTTTGTCTTACGACAAAATATTTCATAATCGTAAGATTATTTCATATTGCATAGCAATATTTCATTTAATATGTTATACTTTTTATGGTGATTAAAATGAAAGAAAATAAGCTTGTAGATTTATCAATGGATTTTGCAGTTAAAATAATGAAAACCTGCGAGCATATTAAAGGGCATTATTCAACTAATAATCAACTAGAGCGTTCCGGAACAAGTATTGGTGCAAATATCCGTGAAGCTAATTATGCACAAGGTAAAAAAGACTTTGTTTCGAAACTTCAGATAGCTTTGAAAGAATGTTATGAAACTGAATATTGGATTGAATTATTTGTCAAAGCTGATGTTTTAGATAGAGATGTTGCTAAAGATTTATACAATCAATGTGGAACAATCAGACGATTACTGATAGCTTCAATAAATACCGCAAAAGATAATATGAAATAACCTGAAAAGCAGTAGTTTGATTTTCGTTACATAATCACATATTGGATAAATCCGAACTTCACGTTTTTAGGCGATGGGTTCGGATTTTCTTTTTGCATCAGTCACCTTTATGCAAGGTAATAAATTAGGCAAGAGTTTTTTACGCTCTTGCCTTTTGCTGTTTTTTGATTTTGACTAATTTTCGTCTTAACTGTTTTATCTAAAGCTTAAGCTTTTTGGCAAAAAGGGAGTTGCCTGTTACATTTATACTTAAAACTTCTAACTTTTGCAATAATAAACATAATTATCTAATTGATTGTTGACGAATTATGTGTTACAATGTTCAGTGTATAAATATGTAATAAATTGAGAGGATGTAATTTAATGAAGAAAAAGACTTTCAAAAAAGGCATCCATCCGTATGACGGAAAAGAGTTGACGATGGAAATTCCTATCAGGTGCATTGATGCCGAGGACATAATGGTGTATCCATTATCACAAAGCATTGGTGAGCCGTCAAAGGCAGTAGTTGCCGTTGGTGACCGAGTGCTTAAAGGTCAAATGATTGCCCAGGCAAACGGCATTATTTCGGCACCTATCTTCAGTGCTGTATCAGGCACGGTATCTGCTATTGAAAAAAGAGTTACAGTTGACGGCATTGCCGATGACTGCATTGTTATTGAAAATGACAGGCAGGAAGAGACTGTTGAGGATTTTGGCAAGGATAGGGATATAGACGATTTATCAAAAGACGACATCGTTAACATTGTTAAGGGTGCAGGAATTGTTGGTTTAGGTGGTGCAGGCTTCCCCACAGGTGTTAAGATTTCCCCTAAAAACGCAGAGGAGATTGACACACTTATTATTAACTGTGCAGAGTGTGAGCCGTATCTTACTGCCGATTACAGACTTATGATTGAAAGGTGCGATGAGATACTGAAGGGTGTTAAAGCAGTATTAAAGGCACTCCCCAATGCAAAGGCAGTTATCGGTATTGAGAGCAACAAGCCACAGGCTATTGATTTGTTTAACGAAAAAATTGCAGGTGAAGAAAAAATATCTGTTTGCCCACTAAAAACCAAGTACCCACAGGGTGGCGAAAGGCAGATTATTTATGCTATAACAGGTAGAAAAATCAATTCAAAAATGCTCCCTGCCGATAAAAAATGTATTGTTGTTAACGCAGCCACTTGCTATGCAATTTATGAGGCTGTTTACAAAAATATGCCGTTAATTCACAAGGTGGTTACAGTTACAGGTGAGGGTGCAAATTCCCCTTGTAATCTGGACATACCGTTGGGTATCAGCCACGCTTATCTTGTTGAAAATGCCGGTGGCATTAAAGAGGAAGCTACAAAGATTATTTCAGGTGGACCGATGATGGGCGTTGCAATGACCGGATTTGATGCTCCTGTTGTTAAGACATCTGCCGGTGTTCTTGCATTTGTAAATGACGATGTGGCAGCAATGAAGGAAAGTGCTTGCATCCATTGTGGGAAATGTGTTTCTGTTTGTCCACAGTTTGTAGTTCCGCAAATGCTTGCAAAGTCAGTTAGAGCACAAAGCTTTGATAAATTTGAGGCTTTAGGTGGTATGGAGTGTATAGAATGTGGCTGTTGCACATTTGTTTGTCCTGCAAAAATACCACTCACTCAAATGTTCCGATTAGGTAAATCAAAGGTTCGTGAAATGTGGGAAAAGAATTAGAAAGGAGAGTGTAAATTATGTATAATGTTTCTATGTCGCCTCATGTTAGAGCACAAAGCACAACAAAATCAATTATGAGAGATGTTGTTATTGCACTTCTTCCTATTCTTGCATTTGGCGTGTATCAGTTCGGCTTGTCAGCATTAAAGGTAATTGCAATCAGTGTTGTTAGCTGTGTTGTTTTTGAGCTGTTGTTTGAGCTTATCAGCAAAAAGCCAATTACTGTTTTTGATTACAGTGCTGTTGTAACAGGTCTTATTTTGGCAATTAACCTTCCGGCAACTGTGCCTTGGTGGATGCCAATATTAGGTAGTGCATTTGCTATTATTGCAGTTAAAATGCTTTTTGGTGGCTTGGGTCAAAACTTTATGAATCCGGCTCTTGCTGCAAGGTGCTTCCTTTTAATTTCGTTTACATCAAGGATGAACGATTTTTCCATTGACGGAGTATCAGGTGCAACGCCTCTTGCAATGCTTAAGGCAGGAGAGAGCGTTGATTTGTTAACACTTTTCCTTGGATTCCACGGTGGATGCATTGGTGAGGTTTCTGCCCTTGCAATACTTGTTGGTGGAATTTACCTTATTATCAAAAAGGTTATTAGTGTAAGAATACCTCTTACATATATTTTATCAACCGTAGTATTTGTTTTCCTGATTAACCTTGTGGCAGGTAACGAAATTACAGCGCAATACATTGTAGGTCAGGTGCTTTCAGGTGGATTGCTTGTTGGTGCGTTCTTTATGGCAACCGATTATGCAACAAGTCCAATTACTGCAAAGGGACAAATTGTTTACGGTGTTATTCTCGGTCTTATGACTGCATTGTTTAGAACACTCGGCTCTGCAGCAGAGGGCGTATCTTATGCAATCATTATAGGCAATCTTCTTGTTCCTATTATTGAAAAAATTACTATTCCAAAGCCTTTAGGCAGTGAAAGATTAAAGAGCGCAAAGGGGGAGAGTAAATAATGGCTAAGAAAAAATCAAGCATTTTAAAAAATACCCTTGTGCTTTTTGCAGTTACCTTTATCGCAGTTCTTGCTTTAGCAGTAGTCAATCAGGTAACAAAGGAGCCTATTGCACAGGCTGAAATCAATGCCAGAGCAGAGGTTTATAGGGTCGTGTATCCTGACGCACAAGGCTTTGGCGAAATAGAGGATTCACAGTCGCTTATTGACGGTTCGGCAGAAATGCTAACCGGTGCCGGTCTTGACGGATGCTTTGTTAATGACGCGCTTGCAGTTAAGGACGCATCATCAAATACAGTGGGATATGTTATTGCAGCCACATCTCCAAGTGGATATGGTGGTAATATTCAGGTAGCATTAGGTATCACAAAGGACGGCGTGATAACAGGCTTTAATGTTGTTGCTAATAGCGAAACAGCAGGTCTTGGCTCAAAATGTACCGAGCCTGAATTTACATCACAGTTTGCCGGAAAAAGTGCTCAAACACTTGCATATTCAAAAACAGGCGCCTCTGCAGATAACGAAATTGACGCAATCAGTGGTGCAACAATTTCTACAAACGCTTGTACCGAGGCAGCTAACGCAGCTATTGCCTTTTATCAGGCAAGCTTTGGTGGAGGTCTTCAAAAGGTAGAGGAAAAGGACCCTATGGAAAAGGCGTTCCCGGATGTTGCTCTTGATAAAATGACACCGGTTGATGTGATTGCTACATCAAATGATAAATATACTATTGATGCTGTAAGTAATGCAGACGGTCAGGGATATATCATTACAGCAACTGCTCATAACGGATACGACGGTGATTTGCAGATTGCTCTTGGTATTGGCAACGACGGTGTTGTTAAAGGCTTTGCAACGGTTGTTTGTAACGAAACACCCGGTCTTGGCAATCAGTGCGAAACTGATGAGTTTGCAGCACAGTTTGTTGGCTTAACTGCACAGGAGGTTAAATCTGTACCATCAGGTGCAAAGGTTGAGAACAACGAGATTGATGCAATCGCTGCTGCAACCTGTACAACTAATGCAGTAACAACTGCTGTTAACGGCGCTATTGATTACTATAACGCAAATTTGAAGGGAGAGTGAGATAATTGAAGGCTATATTAGAAAGACTTTATAACGGACTTATTAAGGAAAATCCTACCTTCGTTCTTATGCTTGGTATGTGTCCCACTCTTGCAGTAACAACTAACGCTAAAAACGGTTTAGGTATGGGCGTTGCCACAATGGCAGTGCTTGTAATGTCCAATCTTCTTATTTCACTTTTAAGAAAGATTATTCCCGGTGGAGTAAGAGTTCCTGTTTACATTATTATCATTGCTTCATTTGTTACTATTGTAGAAATGCTTATGCACGCATATGTAACAGCACTTTATGAGAGTCTTGGAATTTTCATTCCTCTTATTGTAGTTAACTGCATTATCCTCGGAAGAGCAGAAACATATGCTTCAAAGCATGGCCCTATTCTTTCAATCTTTGACGGAATAGGTATCGGTCTTGGATTTACAGTTGGTCTTACACTTATCGGTATTGTTAGAGAACTGTTAGGTGCAGGCACAATATTCGGTGTAAAGGTTACTCCTGAAAGCTTTGAGCCTATTTCAATTTTTGTTATGGCACCGGGCGCATTCTTTGTGCTTGCAATTCTTTGTGCTATTCAAAATAAGCTTAAGCTTAAGGGGGCAAACCGTCATATGAAGGGCAATGTAGGCTGCAACGGTGATTGTGCCCATTGCAGTGCAAAGGAAGAGGAGGTTAAGGAATAATGGATAAAACTTTATTTTTAGTACTTCTTACAACTGCTCTTATCAATAACATTGTACTGAGTCAGTTTTTGGGAATTTGTCCGTTTTTAGGTGTATCAAAGAATATTAAAACAGCAGCAGGTATGGGTGGCGCAGTAGTATTTGTTATTACCATTGCATCTGCTGTAACAAGCCTGCTTTATAATTTTGTTCTTGTAAAATTAGATTTAACCTATCTAAAAACCATTGTGTTCATTATGGTAATAGCCTTTCTTGTTCAGCTTGTTGAGCTGTTCTTGAAGAAGGCGGTGCCTGCTCTTTATAAAAGCTTAGGTGTATATCTTCCGTTGATTACAACAAACTGCGCAGTTCTCGGTACTGCTCTTACAAATGTTCAGCAATCCAACGATTTTATTACAAGCGTTGTTACAGGAATTGGTACTGCATTTGGCTTTTGTATTGCAATTGTTATTATGGCAGGTGTCAGAGAAAAGACAGAAAACAATAATTTCCCTGAATCATTCAAGGGAACACCGGCAGTGCTTATGACTGCTTGTTTGATGTCCATTGCCTTTTATGGATTTAATGTATTTGCATAAATGGCGATTATCCTAAAGGAGATGACATTATGAATTTTAAAGAAATTATTATTGCCGTTGTTGTTTTAGGTGTGATAAGCTTAATAATCGGCATTGTGCTTAGCATAGCAGAAAAAATATTCCATGTTGAGATAGACGAAAAAGAGGTTGCAGTTCGTGAGGTACTGCCCGGCAGTAACTGTGGTGGCTGTGGATATGCAGGCTGTGACAGTCTTGCAAAGGCTATCGCTCAGGGGAAGGCTCCTGTGAATGCCTGCCCTGTGGGTGGAAAGCCTGTTGCTCAGCAGGTTGCAGAAATTATGGGCCAGGAATTAGGCGAAATGGAAAAGAAGGTAGCCTTTGTTAAATGCTCCGGCACAAGCGACAAGAGAGAGGTTAATTATAATTACTTTGGTGTTGACAGCTGTGCCTATGCTTCAAAAATGCCCGGCTCAAGCCCATATTCCTGTAAGTATGGTTGCTTAGGATACGGTTCCTGCGCAAAGGTCTGTGACCAGCGTGCAATAAGAATTATTGACAGAAAGGCAGTTGTTGATGAAAGTCTGTGCGTTGCCTGTGGTAAATGTATTAAGGCTTGCCCACATAATCTTATAGAGCTTGTTCCTGCCGATGCAAAGCAAAGGGTTCAGTGTTCATCATTGGCTAAAGGCAAGGATGTTAGAAATGCTTGTCAGGCAGGCTGTATCGCTTGTGGTATTTGCTTTAAGAATTGTCCTAGCAACGCCATTGTACTTGAAAACAATATTGCAAAAATTGATTACAGCAAGTGTACTCATTGTGGGCTTTGTGTAGAAAAATGCCCAAGAAAAATCATTAAATTATATGAATAATCATTAAAGTATTGATAAAATATTGACAATCTTTCAATTTTAGTATATTATTACTATACTAATTATTATAAGGAGAGAGAACTTATGACAAAAATGAAAAAAATTCTCGCAGTTGGTCTTGCATCTGTGCTTGCAATTTCTTTTGCTGCTTGCAGCAAGGGTGCAGCTCCTGTAAAGACAGGTCTTGCTGTGGTATCTGAAATTCAGGATGTTAAGGACACAACCCTTACAATCGATTCAGTTGCTGCTGCTGTACTTGTTGATGCAGACGGCAAAATCGTTGATGTTAAGATTGACGAGGCTCAGACAAAGCCTGATCTTGCAGTTAACGCAGGCGATGTTGAAGACCTTAGAACAAAGCTCGAGAAAAAAGAAGACTATGGCATGAAGGCTACCTCTGCTCAAATCGGCAACATCGAGGGTGGTGCTGAATGGTACGAGCAGGCTGCTGCTTTTGAGGCATGGGCAAAGGGTAAGACTGCTGACGAGGTTAAGGCTGGCGTTGGCGAAGACGGTTATCCTGTTGACGCAGACCTCAAGGCTGGCTGCACAATCCACGCTTCAGGCTTTGCTACTGCTGTTGCTAACGCAATGGCTTCTGCTCAGGATCTTGGCGCAAAGGCTGACGACACACTTAAGCTTCAGCTTACAACAGGCAAGTATTATGAGAGCAACGAGACAAACCTTCAGTATGACACTGATTATGCTGCAGTAACTGTTGGTGCAGACGGTAAGATTACATCTTGCCTCATTGATGCTTCACAGGCTAAGTGCACAATCGCTGATGGTAAGTTCACAGTTAAAGACGGTGCTTTCATCACAAAGAAGGAGCTTAAAGAGGATTACAACATGAAGGCTGTATCAGCTCAGATGGGCGTTATCGAAGGTGGCGCTGAGTGGTACGAGCAGGCTGCTTCATTCGAGAAGTGGGCTGTTGGCAAGACTGCTGACGAAATCAAGGCTGCTATCGGCGAAGACGGTAAGGCTTCAGATGCTGACCTTAAGGCTGGTTGCACAATTACAGTTTCTGGTATTGCTAACAATGTAGCAAAGGCTGCAACAGTTTAATCTTTACAGAGCAAATCGGTACGGTTTTCCGTACCGATTTTTTCTTTTAAAAATTACTATAATTTTGTTTACAATATGGTGCTTTAGTGCTATAATTTCCTTGTGGTAAAAGCCCTGGCAAGGAGAATGATTATGAACAAGGATATAGAAAAGATTTTAGTAACACAGCAGGATTTGGCTGAAATTACTAAAACATTAGGCGAGCAAATTACAAAGGACTATGCCGGCAAAAAGCTGCTTATGGTTGGTGTCCTTAAGGGCTCCATTTATTTTTTAACTGATTTATCAAGGAACATTGATTTGCCCTGCAATATTGATTTTATTCAGGCCTCAAGCTATGGTGCCGGCACAGTAACAAGTGGTGAAATTAAAATCACAAAGGACATCGGCAGTGATTTATCAGGCTATGATGTTTTGCTGGTAGAGGATATTCTTGACACAGGCAGAACTCTTAAGTATATTCACGATATGCTTTCAAAAAGGAATCCACAGTCAATTTCCGTTATTACACTTCTTGATAAGCCTGCAAGGCGAGAGGTTGATATTTATGCCGATTATGTTGGCGTAGATGTGCCTAATGCCTTTGTTGTAGGGTACGGACTTGATTATAATCAGCTTTACAGGAATTTGCCGTATATCGGCATTTTAAAGGAAAGCGTTTACAACAAATAATAATTTAATATGATTACTCGGTTCTTCAAGTTTGCCTTGAGGATTAAAAGGGAATTGAGTGAAAATCTCAAGCAACCGCCATTACCGTGAATGATGAAGGGGATACAGATGCCATTGGCTTAGGCTGAGAAGGCGTATCCATATGTGCTATGCACTATATCACAAGTCGGGAGACCTGCCGTAAACATAAATTCAACTTTTGGGCAAGTGGGAAAGTGATGGGTTTATTTGATAACACTATACCCCTGTCCAAGTGACAGGGGATTTTTTATGAGGAAATATATTGCACTGCTATTATCTATTATAATATGTATAGGCTTTTTCGGGTGCAGTAAGGGTGTATCAAATACCGTTACATCAACAACAGTACCTAATACTTCCGTTATACAGACATCTGAAAAGGAAAAGGAAGTAACTGCTTTAACCGGTACAGAAAAAGCGCAAGCTACTGCAAAGAAGCAGACAACAACAAAGGCTGCAACAAAAGTAACCGATACAACTAAAGCGACAAAGGTCACAACTACTGAAAAAATAACAAAAGCCCAAACAAATGCAAAAAAGCCTACCGTTATATCCACAACTAAAGTGAGCACCACCACTACTCCAAAGCAAACCACTACTAAAGGTACAGTAAGCTGCACGGTGACCGTTGAGTGCACCTCGGTGCTTAACAATATGGACAAGCTTAAGGTGGGGCACGATTCCTTTGTTCCGGATGATGGGTATATAATAAACAACTATCGACTTAATATAAAAAACGGCTCAACTGTATATGACGCAGTAAAGGCAGCCTGCTCTGCCAATAATGTTAACTTGAATGCAGTTAACAGCAGCTTTGGCAAATACATTGCAGGCTTTAACTATATTGACGAAAAGGATTGTGGCAATCAAAGTGGATGGTTGTATATGGTAAACGGCAAATATCCCTCTGTGTCCTGCGATAAATATATTGTTGAAAACGGAGACAAAATTGTCTTTGAATATACTTGTAAATAAAAATTTGGAGGTACAATATGAAAAAAATCTTATCAACCGTTTTTGCTTTGTGCATAGTTCTTATGTCAACAATGACAGCCTTTGCACAGGAGCAAGCATTGTCAGAAAAAATTGACGAAAAAATCAATGGTGCAGTTGCCTATTTGACAAATGGTGTTGCATCATACGGAGCAGATGAAGCAGTGGATTTTGCTATTCTTGCTTCATCAGGTGCAGATGTGTCTGCCTTTAAAGACGGCTTTATTTCTGATATCAAGTCAAATCTTGATGCAAATGCAGGAAAAATTGTTCCGTCCTATGGCGAGAATATGGCAACATATTCAGGTGTTATTATCGCTCTTAATGCGATGGAGGAGGACTTCACTGACTTCTACGGCTATAATATCAGCGATGCCTTGCTTTCCTTAGACCCAACTGTTGCCCCTGCTTCGTTAAACTATTATCTCACAATCGCACAGGCGTTATCCCTTTGTGATGGCGCAGATAGCTTTTTAGTGGACCTTTGCGACACATATGCAGTTAACTACACAATGGGCTCGGGTGTTGATTATTACGGATTTTCTTGCGATAATACTGCATATTTTGTAGGTGCAGTATCATACGGACTTGCAGCAGACGATAAGTATTTGCCGATTCTTGAGGATGCAATCAGCGTAATTGAGCAATACAAGGTTGACGGTGGATATTGCTACAATCCGGCATACGGCACAGATGCAAATGCTGACTCAACTGCTCTTGCTCTTATGGCAAATTGCCTTTACCGTAATGCTATATCACAGGAGCCTCAAAGCATAGTGGAGTATGTAACTCCTATTTATAATGACCTTTGCACATTTGAAGGTAGCCAAACAGGTGTGTTCACCTTTGCAGGTGCTGATAGTGCTTATTCAACAAAGGAAGCACTTATTTCAATGATTGAGTTTAAAAAGCTTGCTGTAATTTGTGAAAATAATTCAGCGAGCATTGAAGAGATAACAACTAACAAGATTGATGTGGTAGAGGATTTACCAAAGCCTGCAATAGAGAAAGAGTCTACAACAGAGCCTGCAACACAGAAAAAGAATGATGTTGTAAAATCACCGGCAACAGGCTCGCCTGCACTTGCTGTGTCGGCTTTAACAGCCCTGTTGGCAGCAGGAATTATCACTGCGAAAAAGAGAAAATAATTTTTTTTGTAAAGAGTGACCTTAGCCGTTTTTGGATTTAAGGTCACTCTTTTTGTTGAAATAATAATTTTTGTATGTTATCATCAACTTGAGGTGATAATATGAATTATTCATTTAATTTTTTGTATAAATCAGACGGCAGGACAATTTCGTCAGTTAATCCGTCAAACAATGATTTTTCGTTAGATATTATGAAAACGGAAAATCTAATTACCATTACTGTTAATCCTAAAAAGGAAATTCAGTTTGATAAATTTGAGCTGTCCTTTCCATATATATTTAAAGGTGACGAAAGGATATTCACAAACGGCTATCAAAGCTGGACGGTTACAAAGGAGTATTCACCCACAGAGTCTATGAGTGAGTTTAATCCTCGCTTTTTAGGTATTGAAAAAAAGAAAATTAACCCACTTGGTATATGGAATGCCGGTGATTTAACATTTCATAATTATCCAATGGATAAGGGCGTGTTTTACGGCTATTCATACGGATATATTAGGACAGGCGATAATATTGAGCTTTTAGGCTCACTGTCCGAAAGAGCAGGCTACACAATAATCACCTATAACGCAAATAAAAATATTATTACTATTGAAAAGGATTTGCAGGGAGTTAAGCTGGGCAGCAGCAAAACGGTGCTGGAGCTTGCACTGCTGTCGGGAGAATATAACGCCGTATTTGATGAATATTTTAATATGATGAATATTCCATCGCCAAGAGTGCAAAGGCAGTGTGGCTATACAACCTGGTACAACTACTATACAGGTGTAACACAGAATATTGTTAATCGTGATCTTGATGCTATTTCAAGGCTTGGTACAAAGATTGATATTTTCCAAATAGATGACGGCTATGAGCGAACAGTCGGTGATTGGCTTGAGCCTGACCAAGAAAAATTCCCTAACGGTATGAAAGCAATCGCCGACAGTATTCACAGTCATAATATGCTTGCCGGCTTGTGGCTGGCACCCTTTGCAGCTACACCAAAATCACATATCTATAAGCAGCACAAGGACTGGCTTGTTTGTGATGACAGGGGCAGGCACCATTATGCCTCACACAACTGGGGTGGCTTTTATGCTCTTGATATTTATAATCCTCAGGTAAGAGCGTATATAAAAAGGGTGTTTGATACTGTTTTAAATGAGTGGGGATATGATATGGTTAAGCTTG
>CAMFYM010000011.1 GCA_946002045.1 uncultured Clostridia bacterium
TTTCGCTGTTTTCTCCTGTTTTTAAGCTATACCTCTTTATTTAGGACACCCCTTTGGTAGTTATTTTATTCTACCATAGGGGGTACTTTTTTTCTATTGTCCATTTTTACTGGACTTGTTCAGTTGTTCCTGTGCTTTTTTATTTTTGTTGCAATAGTAATTATTGTCAATGTTTTGAGTGATTTATGCACTACTTTGTGAAATATTTGTCAATATGTTGCTATTTTTCATAAAGTTTGCAAGTTATCATTGACAAAAAAATAAACAACACTATAATGGAATAGAATACTTTTTATTTGATAGGAGAATTTTTATGGCAAGAGTTTACAACTTTAGTGCAGGCCCTTCAACACTTCCTGAAAAGGTGCTTGAGCAGGCTGCAGCAGAAATGATGGATTATCAGGGCAGTGGTCAATCTGTTATGGAGATGAGCCATCGTTCAAAGGTATTTGACAAAATCATTAAGGATGCAGAGGCTCTTATGAGAGAGCTTTACAACATTCCTGACAACTACAAGGTACTATTCCTTCAGGGTGGTGCATCTGCACAGTTTTCTGCTATCCCCCTTAACTTTATGAACGGTTCAGGCAAAGCAGACTACATCATTACAGGTCAATGGGCAAAGAAGGCATTTCAAGAGGCGCAAAAATACGGCGACGCTGTTGCTGTTGCATCATCTGCCGACAAGACCTTCTCATATATCCCAAAGACAAAGGCTGAGGATTTTCGTGAGGACGCAGACTATGTATATATCTGTATGAACAACACAATCTACGGCACTGTTTACAAGGAGCTCCCTCCTGTTGGCGACAAGGTGCTTATTGCCGATGTTTCATCCTGTGCTCTTTCAGAGCCACTTGACATCAGCAAATTCGGTGTTGTATATTTCGGTGCACAAAAGAATGTTGCTCCGGCAGGTCTTGTGGTTGCGATTATTCGTGAGGATTTGCTTGGTAATGCAAGGGATATTACCCCTGTTATGATGAACTACAAGGTGCAGGCTGACGCAGACTCACTTTACAACACACCACCTTGCTGGACTATTTACATCTGCAAGCTTGTGCTTGAGTGGATTAAGAACGACATCGGTGGCCTTGAAAAGATGAAGGAAAGAAATGAAAAGAAGGCTGCTATCCTTTACAATTTCCTTGATAATTCAGAATTATTCAAGGGTACAGTTGTACCTGAGGACCGTTCACTTATGAATGTTCCGTTCATAATCGGTGATGACGAGCTTGAAAAGAAGTTTATTGCTGAGGCAACTGAGGCAGGCTTTGTTAACCTTAAGGGTCACAGAAGCGTTGGTGGTATGCGAGCATCTATCTATAACGCTATGCCTATTGAGGGCGTTGAAAAGCTTGTTGAATTTATGGCAGAATTTGAGAAAAATAATAAATAATTTGGAGATACACTATGTTTAATATTAAAACGCTTAACAAAATTTCAGATGTTGGCTTGTCAAAATTTGACGAGGCGAAATACATCTGTGGTAGCGAGATTGATAATCCCGATGCCATTATGGTTAGAAGTGCATCTATGCACGATATGGAAATGCCTGAGTCACTGCTTGCAATCGCTCGTGCAGGTGCCGGTGTAAACAATATTCCTGTGGCTGATTGTGCAAATCAGGGTATTGTAGTTTTCAATACTCCCGGTGCAAATGCAAATGCTGTTAAGGAGCTTGTTATCTGTGGACTCCTGCTTTCAAGCCGTAAGGTAACAAAGGCAATCGACTGGTGCAAAACAATCAAGGACGAGGGCGACAATGTAGGCAAGGTTGTTGAAAAGGGTAAAAGCGCCTTTGCAGGACCTGAAATTAAGGGAAAGACTCTTGGCGTAATCGGTCTTGGTGCTATCGGCAGACTTGTTGCCGAGGCTGCCGTTGACCTTGGCATGAAGGTTATCGGCTACGACCCGTTTTTACCGGAGGATGTCCAGCTTAAGGCAGGCATCACCATTAACAATAATCTTGAGGAAATTTATCCTGTTGCAGACTATATCACACTTCATGTTCCACTTACTGCAGAAACAAAGGGACTTATTTGCAACGAAACTATTGATAAAATGAAGAACACGGTAAGAATTATGAATTTCGCTCGTGGCGACCTTGCTGTTTCCGGCGACATTGTTACTGCTCTTGAGGAGGGCAGGATGGCAGCATATGTTACCGACTTCCCAACTGCTGACCTTATCGGTATTGACGGTGTTATTGCATTACCTCACCTTGGTGCTTCCACTCCTGAAAGTGAGGAGAACTGTGCGTCAATGGGTGCATTAGAGCTTATTGATTTTCTTGAAAACGGTAATATCAAAAATTCTGTTAATATGCCACCTGTATCTGTTGCAAGAACAGGAGAAGCAAGAATTACCGTTATTCACAAAAATCAGCTTAATATGATTGCAACAATTACCGACACAATCAGCCGTGACGGAATTAACATTGCATCATTTGAGGACAAAAACCGTGGTGAATACGCTTACTCAATTATTGATGTTGACACATATCCTGCACAGAAGGTTGTGGACGACATTACTGCTATTGACGGCGTAATCAGAGTGAGAGTTATCAAATAAACAAACGCAATACGGCAAGACGGCTTGATTACAGGTCGTCTTGTTTTTTTGCAAAAAAATTTAATTTGGGACTTGATTATTTGGCAACTGTCTGCTATAATGTACGAAAACGCTTTAAAGTGTTAAAGTAATCAGTAAAGAGGTATTAGATATGGAAGCAAGAAAAGGTAACCTTATGTCTGTTCGTACAGACGTTAAGGTGTTAGATGCAACAATTCGTGACGGTGGACTTTGCAATAACTTTGAATTTACAGATGAATTTGTAAGAGAGCTTTATAAAACAAATGTAAAATCAGGTGTTGATTATATGGAGTTCGGCTATCGTGCGTCTAAAAATCTTTTCGACCCTGATAAATTCGGCAAGTGGAAGTTCTGTAGCGAGGAGGATATAAGGAGCATTGTGGGTGACAATGTGTCCGACTTAAAAATTGCCGTTATGGCAGATGTGGGCAGATGTGACTTTAAGGAGGATTTTGTACCTAAGGCAGAAAGCGTTATTGATATGGTGCGTGTTGCCTGCTACATTCATCAAATTCCTGCTGCAATCGAAATGATAGAGCATTTCCACAATTTAGGCTACGAAACAACCTGCAATATTATGGCAATCAGCCAAGCAAACACCGAGCAGGTGGAGGGTGCCCTTGAAATGCTGGGTAACAGCAGTGTTGATGTAATTTATCTTGTAGATTCCTACGGCTCACTTTATCCTGAATCGGCAGGTGCCCTTGCTATGAAATATCTTGAGGCAGGTGAAAAATACGGCAAGTCAATCGGATTTCACGCCCACAACAATCAAAATCTTGCCTTTGCAAATACTATTGAAACCATGTCCTATGGCGTTTCATATTTAGACGCAACTGCATCCGGTATGGGCAGAGGCGCAGGTAACTGTGCAATGGAGCTGCTTTTGGGATTTCTTAAAAATCCAAAATACAGCCTTTACTTCCTGCTAACCTTCCTTGAAAAATATATTATTCCACTTAAGGAAAGCGGTGTTGTTTGGGGATATGATGTTCAGTATATGCTCACAGGTCAGCTTAACCGTCATCCTCGTGAGGCTATGGCTTTTACGGCAGAAAAACGACAGGATTATTGCGAATTTTACAAGGGATTACTTGACAACGACTAATCCCCTGTATTATAATATGTGCAGCTTAATAAGTCAGGGGTGCCGAGGCAGCAGCCGACGCTGAGATTATACCCTTCGAGCCGAGCATTAGTATGGACGGTAAGACGAGATATGATATTACACCCCTATGTTATCATAGGGGTTTTCTTTTGGCTTATTATAGTATAGTATAAGGAAAGGAGAAAAATATGAACAGCAAAACAAAAAAGATTGTTACAACAGGTGTGCTTATTGCTCTTGGTACAATTCTTTCAATGATTAAGGTTTATGACCTGCCATACGGTGGCTCAATCACTCTTTTCGGTATGGTACCTATCGTTATTTTAGGCTACAAGTACGGTGTTAAGCACGGCATTTTAAGTGGTGTAATTTTCAGCGTGCTCCAGGCAATTTTGGGTGCAACAATGAGTCAGGCATTTGCCGGTATGTATGACAAGGAAAGCCCTGTTAAATCAGTAGTTAACATTGTACTTATGGCATTTATTGACTACCTTGTTGCTTTCACGGTTCTCGGTCTTTCAGGTATGTTCAAAAACAAGATTAAAAATCACTATGCATCTATCCTTGTAGGCAGTGGTGTGGTTGTTCTTCTTCGTTTAGTGGCACACTTCCTTTCAGGCTGGATTTTGTGGGGCAGCTATGCAGAGTGGTTCTTTACAGATGTTATGACAAACAGCCTTGGCAAGAACATCCTTGCAACCTTCTCAGGTCAGGGTCTTGCAGTTGTATATTCACTTGTTTACAACGCAAGCTATATGCTCCCTGAGCTTCTTGTTACTCTTGTTGGTGTGGCAGCAATTATGGCAGTACCTGCATTGAGAAAGCAAATCGTTAGCGAGAACGCATAATCGTTTAACAATACATATTGTAAAACAAAAGTGGCTTAGACATCGAATCTAAGCCACTTTTTCTAATTGCTGTACCAATAATTCAAATCCACATATTTACTTTCAACACAATCGCTTTTACCCTTGTCGGAATACTGCCAAATATCATATTCAACACCATATCCCACCTTGCTGCCGTAATCTGCTGCCCAAACAACAGTGTCCTTGCCCAAATCCTTTGCAACAAGATTATGCTTAAGCATACTTGATGAGGCGTAAACACCCGGAATGTACCCCTTTTCAGCCACTCGCTCACAAAAGGCATTAACAATTTTTGTGCTGTCCTGTGGAGAAAGTTTTTTATCATAAAGCCTGCCTGTGTGCTGACCGTTGGAGTCGGTAGGATATTCATAATCAATGATTATAGGCAGCTTCAGATCATAGTGCTTAACCATATCAAGCACAAAATCTGCCTCCTGTCTTGCTTCCTTTTCGTTAACTGCCTGAGTGTAAAAATATACACCGAATGGGATTTTCGACTTTTCTGCCTTCTTTAAGTTATCCTTGGCGTAATCATCACGGCAGATATTGCCCTTGGCATAGCCACGATAGCCCACACGGATAAAGGCAAAATCAAATTCCTCTGCCACCATATCCCAATCTACATTTTTGTTATGCTCCGACACATCAATGCCCTTGGCAACCTCCTTGCCGAAATCGTAAACGGTCTGTTGCTTTTTGTTGCCCGATAATGACAGGCAGGAGATAATCATTGCTGCAATCAACGCAAGAGCAATAGCCACTATTAACTTTTTTGGTTTTAATTGTTTTTTTACTGCTTTATTTTTTACTGCCATACACAGTATATTAACACATAACCATATTTATTTCCACAAGTAATCCTTGGATATTACAGAAAATTTACAATATCGATAAAATGTGCATTGACATATTTTTTCATTGCTTTATAATAGTTACAGGTATTTTTTACGAGGTGATATGAATGAATAACAGTAATTTGGATTTTAAAAGAAAATTACCTATACCAAAGGAAATAAAGGCAGAAATGCCGTTATCAAAGGAAGCAGCTGCCATTAAGGAGCAAAGAGATGCACAGGTTGCCAAGGTATTCACAGGTGAAAGCGACAAATTTTTGCTTATCATCGGTCCCTGCTCTGCCGACAGAGCCGACTCTGTTTTAGATTATATTCACAGACTTGCAGATGTTCAAAAAGAGGTTGAGGATAAAATTATCATCATACCGAGAATATATACAGGTAAGCCGAGAACAACAGGCGCAGGCTACAAGGGTATGCTCCACCAGCCTGACCCGGATAAAGAGCCTGATGTTTTAGAGGGCATTAAGGCTATTCGTTCTCTGCACAAGGACGCCATTGAGCAAACAGGACTTACCTGTGCAGACGAAATGCTCTATCCTCAAAATTACAGATACCTGTCTGACCTTTTGTCATATGTGGCAATCGGTGCCCGTTCTGTTGAAAATCAGGAGCATCGCCTTGTTTCATCCGGTATTGACGCCCCTGTTGGTATGAAAAACCCTACAAGTGGCGACCTTTCAATTATGCTAAATGCAATTAAGGCAGCACAGAGCAGTCACACCTTCCTATACAGAGGCTGGGAGGTTGAGTCAAAGGGTAATCCGTTGGCACACGCAATCCTCCGTGGCAGTGTCAGCAAGCACGGCAACAATCATGCCAACTATCATTACGAGGATTTAAGACAGCTTTATGATTTATACTGCAACGGTGGATACGAAAACCCTGCTGTTGTTGTAGATACTAACCACTCAAATTCAGGCAAAAAGTACCTTGAGCAGATAAGAATTGCCAACGAGGTATTGCACTCAATGCGTCACAGCAACGATATTAAGTCGATGATTAAGGGCTTTATGGTTGAGTCATACATTGAGGACGGATGCCAAAAGGTTGAGGAAGGCGTTTACGGCAAATCAATTACCGACCCGTGTCTTGGCTGGGACAAAACAAAGGAATTGATATATAACATTGCCGAACAATTATAATCTCAACAATTACGCACATTACAAAATCTGCAATGTGCGTTTTTTAATAAAATAAAAATGACTATTGACTTTAATGCTTAAAAGTGCTAAACTTAAGTTACTGAGAATTGAATTGGAAAGATATTTTCCGGAAAGGACAATTAAAATGAAAAAGATTATTAAAAGAATTGCTGCTCTTGCACTTGCAGTTGTTTTAATTGCAGGCGTATTTGCAGGATGCAGTGGCAATGGCGCAAAGGGCGCACAGGTTGGCTTGTTCTACTGTTCGGCTGAGGCTAACTCAAAGTATCAGGTTGAAAAGGTAGCAGAGGAGCTTGCAAAGCTTGGCTACGCAACAAAGGAGTATGCATTTGCTGACTCTAACGACCTTGCTTCAGTGCTTAACACAGCAGTTGCTGAATCAAAAGCTCTTTACATCCCAACTGATAACACCTGCGCTAACAATGCAGAGCTTATCAACAACATTTGCGAGCCGGCAGGTATTCCTATCATCGCCGGTGAGGAAGGTATTTGCGAAGGCTGTGGCGTTGCTACACTTTCTATTTCCTACTATGACCTTGGTGTTGCTACTGCAAAGCAGGCTTACGAGGTTCTTGTTAACGGTGCAGATGTTTCCACAATGGAAATTTCTTATGTTGACGCTTCAACACTCGTTAAAAAGGCAATGCCTGAAAGAGCTGAAAAGCTTGGTATTACAATCCCTGACGGCTTTATAGCAATCGGCAGTGAAGCAGACAACGCAGAAAAAGAGGCTGAAGAGCTTCCAAAGTATGACGGCGACAAGGTATTCACAATCGGTATCTGCCAGCTTATCCAGCACCCTGCTCTTGACGCAGCAACTCAAGGATTTATTGATGCACTCACAGAGATGCTCGGTAAGGACCATGTAAAGTTTGATACACAGAATGCATCAGGTGATTCAGCTACTTGTGCAACAATCGTTAACCAGTTCGTATCAAAGAATGTTGACCTTATTCTTGCAAACGCAACTCCTGCTCTTCAGGCAGCTGCATCTGCTACACAGGAAATTCCTATTCTCGGTACATCTGTAACAGAGTACGGTGTAGCACTTGATATTGCTGATTTCAACGGCAAGACAGGTATCAATGTATCAGGTACATCTGACCTTGCTCCTCTTGACCAGCAGGCAGCACTCTTTGCAGAGCTTAACATTGCTAAAGACTAAATACAGCTCGTAATTTTATAAATTATGGCAACGAGATAACTATCTTGTTGCCATTGTTTTTGAAGGAGAATTTTTTATGGCATCATTACTTGCATCAATGCCCGGTGCCGTTGCATACGGCATCATATGGGGTATTATGGCAATCGGTGTATATCTCACCTTTAGAATACTTGATGTTGCTGACCTTACTGTTGACGGCTCAATGGCAACAGGTGGTATCGTGTTTGCCGTTCTTGCCAAAAACGGCACTAACATATATCTTGCAGTAGTAATTTCGTTTATAGCAGGCTGTCTTGCAGGATTGGTAACAGGTATTTTTCACACATTATTCGGCATACCGGCAATACTTGCAGGTATTTTAACACAGCTTAGCCTGTATTCTGTTAACCTTCATATTTCCAACAAAAACTCAAATGTTCCTGTCAGTGCAAGAAATTTGAAGCAGATTTTGTTAACATCAGGCGACAATACTAAATCTATTATTGTTTGTATAATATTTGCCGTTGTGGTCATTGGTATTTTGTACTGGTTCTTTGGCACAGAGCTTGGCTCGTCAATTAGGGCAACAGGCTGTAATCAGGCTATGTCCCGTGCAAACGGTATTAACACAAGATTTAATGTTATTTTCGGTCTTGTTATATCCAACGGATTAGTAGCTCTTTCCGGTGCACTTTATGCGCAGTATCAAGGCTTTGCAGATATAAATATGGGCCGTGGCGCTATCGTTATCGGTCTTGCTGCCGTTATTGTGGGCGAGGTTGTATTCGGCAAAATCTTCCGTAATTTTGCATTAAAGCTGTTTGCAGTTGTTTTGGGTGGTATTATTTACTACATTGTTCAAAACATCGTTGTTTGGATGGGATTAGACGCTAATGACCTTAAGCTGCTGTCAGCTGTTGTAGTTGCAATATTCCTCGGTTTGCCATATTGGCAAAAGCAGGCTAAGTCAAAGCTTGGTGTGAAGCAGCCTAAAAAAGTGAAGGGAGAGAATGAAAATGCTTAAAATCAGTAATGTATATAAAACATTCAATCCCGGCACTGTTAACGAAAAGCGTGCCCTTAACGGTATTGACCTTGTGCTTAATGAAGGTGACTTTGTTACTGTAATCGGTGGTAACGGCGCAGGTAAATCAACAATGCTTAATATGATTGCCGGTGTGTATCCTGTTGATTGCGGTACTATTACCATTGACGGCAAGGATGTTACAAAGCTACCTGAATACAAAAGGGCATCATTTTTAGGCAGAGTTTTCCAGGACCCAATGACAGGTACTGCTGCCGATATGCAGATACTTGAAAATCTTGCTCTTGCATCTCGCCGTGGTAAACGCAGAACACTGGCAAACGGCGTTACAAAAAAGGAAAAGGAGCATTACAAGGAGCTGCTTAAATCTCTTGATTTAGGTCTTGAAACAAGACTTACATCAAAGGTTGGATTGCTTTCCGGTGGTCAAAGGCAGGCTATAACACTTCTTATGGCAACGCTGAAAAAGCCAAAGGTGCTGCTTCTTGACGAGCACACTGCTGCTCTTGACCCTAAAACAGCTCACAAGGTGCTTGAGCTGACTCAGCAAATTGTTGAAAGAGATAATCTTACAACAATTATGATTACACATAATATGAAGGACGCTATCGCAATCGGTAACCGTTTGATTATGATGAATGACGGTAAAATCATTTATGATGTTTCCGGCGAGGAAAAGAAAAATCTTACAACTGCCGACCTGCTTGCAAAATTCAAGATTACATCAGGTGGGGAGCTTGATAACGATAGAATGCTTCTTTCAACAGACGCTGAATAATAAACAAAAAATAAGTGGCTTGATTATCTCCGATTGGGAGGGTCAAGCCACTTTTTGCGTCTGTATCTATTTATGGTTAGGCAATAAATAGCAATCCGAACCGTGGTTCAAATTGGCTGATTTGCCCTTATTCTGTGTTAAAAATACTCGGAATACATAAAGTATTCCTGCGTTTTTGTGCCTTGATTAAGAACAAATCAGCACAATTTGAACTCGCAGACCAAAAATGCATGCAGTAAAGATGAATTTTGGATTTTGAGATGGAAGCCTTGCTGACGCAAGGCAACAGCGAAAACTTCAAAAGTCGCTTTAATTCTGCATTTTTGGCAGGTTCGGATTACTCTTTATTGCCTAGTCGTTAGGTATAAACTTTCTGTGTACTGCCGACACTGCTCTGTCTGCATCCTCGGCATCTATAATAACAGAAATCTTAATTTCCGATGTAGAAATCATTTGGATGTTGATATTGCTTTCATAAAGAGCCTCAAACATCTTTGATGCTGTGCCCGGATGTGACTCCATACCGGCACCAACGATTGAAACCTTTGCTACCTCTGTGTTGCAAACAATTTTGCAATCATCAAGCAAATCCTCTAAAAGTTCAACTGCAATAGGACCGTTCTCCTTATTAACTGTGAAAACGATGTCCTTTGTGCCATCTCTGCCGAAGGACTGAAGAATAATATCTACATTGATATTCTTTGCTGAAAGCTTTGAGAAAATTTTGAAAGCGATACCCGGAGTATCCTGTAAATTTAAAATTGAAACAAGTGCAACATCCTTATCCTTAGTTACACCTCTGATTAACATTTTTTCCATTTTTGCTGCCTCCTTAACGATTGTACCCGGAATTGGATTAAGTGATGAGAGAACCTCAAGCTCTACACCGTATTTTTTAGCCATTTCTACTGAACGATTGTTTAATACCTGTGCACCGAGAGTTGCAAGCTCAAGCATTTCGTCATAGGTGATTTCCTTTAACTTCTTTGCACCCTCAACCTTTCTCGGATCTGCTGTATATACACCCTCAACATCTGTAAAGATTTGACACTTGTCTGCCTTAAGGGCTGCCGCAATGGCAACTGCAGATGTATCTGAGCCACCTCTGCCCAAGGTAGTTAAGTCGTCATACCTGTTAATACCCTGAAAGCCTGCCACAACAACAATATTGTGCTTTGCAATTTCTGCCTGAAGTCTGTTTGGCTTAATGTTTTTAATTCTTGCTGATGAGTGAATTGAGTTGGTGTTAAATCCTGCCTGCCAGCCTAAAAGACTGATTACAGGAAATCCCAGCTTTTCAATCGCCATTGCCAAAAGTGAAATCGAAATTTGCTCACCTGCGCAAAGGAGCTGGTCCATTTCTCTTTTGTGGGCGTTTGGATTGATTTCGTTCGCCTTATCAATCAAATCGTCTGTTGTGTCGCCCTGTGCCGAAACAACAACTATTACATCGTTACCCTGCTTGTAGGTGTCTGTAACAATACGAGCAACATTCATAACTCTGTCAGCGTCTGCTACTGACGAGCCACCGAACTTTTGAACAATAAGTCCCATAGTTCATTACCTCCTGTATTAGTAGTTTGTAACCTTAATAATATTGATTACCTCAAAGCCCTTAAGCTTTTCGGTTAATTCGTTTTCTGTCATTACATCTGTAATAAATGCAACCTCGTCGGAGGGCTGACCCTTTCGTGAAAGGTACTTAACCTCGCTGAACACACTGTTCACCCTTGCACAATCAGCCTTTGCTCTAACATAGAACGGCATTTTAATTGTGCTCTTATAGTCAACAACATAATCCTCTGCGCCTGCGCCCCAGCCAAAAATCTTCTTTCTGTCGGTATGCTTTGCACAGTCAATAATATCTGCAACTACTGCTGAAGCAGTAGGAAGCTTACCTGCACCGGGACCGTAGAAGCAAACATCACCCACTGCGTCGCCACGAACAAGCACTGCGTTGAACACATCCTTAACAGATGCAAGCTGTGAGCCGTTATAAACAACGGCAGGGCTGACAAATGCTGCTATTGAGTCCTTGCTGATATACTTTATTTGACCTAAAAGCTTAATAACTCCACCTGCTGAATTGATGTATGATACATCCTCCAGTGAAATATTTGTAATACCCTCTGTTTCAACCTGTGAGGGATAAACATGCTTACCAAAGGCAAGGGATGCAAGGATACATACCTTACGGCAGGCATCGTGCCCCTCAACATCGGCTGTTGGGTCCTTTTCTGCATATCCCTTTTCCTGTGCAATCTTAAGAGCTTCATCAAAGGACATACCCTGCTCAATCATCATTGTCAGGATAAAGTTTGTGGTGCCGTTAAGTATACCTGCTATACCCTCAATATTGTTGGCAGCAAGGCACTGTGTAAGCGGACGGATAATAGGAATACCACCACCCACTGATGCCTCTATCAAATAGTTAACACCGTTTTCCTCTGCTGCCTTAAGCAGCTCAAGACCCTTTTGTGCCACAAGCTCCTTGTTTGATGTAACAACGCTTTTGCCTGCTTTAAGGAGCTTCATTGTGAAATCAAAGGCAGGGTTAACACCACCCATTGTTTCTGCAACAATCTTAATTTCCTTGTCGTTTAAAATATCGTTAAAGTCCTTGGTGAATAATGCTTCGTGTGGGTCACCGGGAAAATCTCTTAAATCAAGAATACGAGCAACCTCTAATGTTTCGCCACCGATTTTTTGGGGAATAGTATCACTGTGAGATTCGATAACCTCAACAACACCGGAACCTACTGTTCCGTATCCCATTACAGCAACCTTCATATTTATACCTCCTGATTATTTATCCTAATTGCGCCGATTTGACACCGTTAATATTTTTAATACTGTCTAACAGCTCCTGTGCAGTAGCCGTCATTTCTGTTGAACGAACAGTAACAGAAACATCTGCTATTGAATTAACAGGCACACTTTGGCTGACAGAAAGCACATTTGCACCTGATTTGTAAAGCTCGTTCATAAGTGCAGACAAAACGCCTGCGTTATCCTTAAGCTTTGCATTTACAGTTATTGTTTCGTCATTGCTGTTTGTGTTATACTCAAAAATTGCATCCTTGTATTTATAGTATGCACTTCTTGAAATACCTGCCATCTTTACTGCCTGAGAGGTTGACGACGCCTCGCCTGTGGCAAGATAATTTTTCGCCTCAACCACCTTTGAATAAACGGCAGGAAGAATAGTTGAGCTAACAAGATAATACTTAACTTTGTCCATTTAATTGTCCTCCGTGAGTGGACAGTTGTTTTGCTGTGGAGTACACTTTTTATATATTAACAAAAAACAATCAAAGTATCAAGTATTATTTTAAAAAAATTAAGATTTTTTTACTTTACAAATATATATCGGTGAATTATTATATAATTAGTATAGAAATTCGTCTATAAGGAAGTATAAGCTATGAGTGAAAAGGTACAAAAAAGGCGTGATTGCTTAATCAATGTGGCGTTCGGCGTAATGGTGCTTGGGCTGATTTATTTGTTTTTCAAATACTGCTTTGCTATTGCTGCGCCGTTTCTTCTTTCGGCATTTTTCGCAGTGCTGCTCCAAAGGCCTTTAAGGTGGCTTGATAAAAGGACAAACAACAAGTGCCACACCCTGTGGTCATTGGTGCTTATCATTCTTTCACTTTTAATAATTTTAGGCCCTGTTATTACTATTATTTCCCTAATAGCAAAGGAGATTGGCAGCTTTGTATCCTACCTAACAGGTCAATTAAGCGACCTGCCCTCCTTCCTTGCCACACTTGAAAAGGAAATACTGGGTATTTTGAAGTTTTTGCCTGACAGCATTTATACCTCTGTTACAGATTCAATAACGGAATTCTTCGGCAGGCTGATAAACAACTTCGACCTTTCTGAGTTAGGCATTGATATGAAGGCTGTAACATCGGGACTTACCACAGGTGTTACCGGTGTTTATTCTGTTGTTAAGAATATTCCGTCTGCACTTATTGGAATTGTTATCGGTATCGTTGCATGGATTTTCTTTACAAAGGATTATGACCGTATTGTTGCGTTCATAAGATTACAATTACCGTCAGGCAGAAAGAATATGCTTAGCGAAATTAAGCAAATATTCTCAAAAACCGTTCTTAAAATGTTTAGAGCATACGGTCTTATTATGCTCATCACCTTCCTTGAATTATTCCTTGGATTCTCAATTTTAAGGCTTGTGGGAATTATGGAAAACAATTACGCCGTGCTTATTGCTGCTGCTATTGCAATATTTGATATTCTGCCTGTGGCAGGCTCCGGTGGAATACTTATCCCTTGGGCATTAGTCAGCTTGATTTCGGGCAATATTCCACAGGCAATCGGCTTAGTTGTGATTTATGTTATTATTTCAATTATCCGTCAGTATATTGAGCCAAAAATTGTTGGTGACTCGCTTGGTGTTCACCCACTTGTTACCCTTGCCGGCTTGTACTTTGGATTAAAGCTGTTTGGATTTTTAGGTATGTTCATTGTTCCCATTACCGTTATGACAATCAAGGCATTTAACGATGCAGGAAGAATACATCTTTACAACTCACCGGATAGGAAATAAATTGTATATGACATAGATAATGAGCAGGCAAATAGCCTGCTCATTTTTATGTAACATCTATTTGGCTCCCCTTTTAATGTAATAAAGGGGAGCTGTCTCGAAGAGACTGAGGGGATAAAAGATAAATAACAACAATCCTCCCGTCAAAGCATTCGCTTTGCCACCCTCCTTTGCACAAGGAGGGCAAATAGGTAAGTATTATGTTTCACTTCCCTTTACTCAAGAGAGCCGTAAAGTGTTAAAAATTGAAATTGTTATATCCCCAATGTTCGATCTCTTCATACTTAACATATGTTCTGTCAGGTGCAACGCCCAGCAGATCCTGTGAGATTTTGCAAATACGCTTTGTTAAGTCGTCGTAGGCATCGTCACCTGCATTGCCGAAAATTTCAACCTCAAACATTGCACAGGGCAGGTCGCTGCCCTTGAAATACATATCAAGAGCGTCCTGAATTTCCACCATAAGCCAAGCCTCGCTTTTGCCGGGTATTGCAGTAATTGCATTGCCCAGCTCTGCCTTAATCTGCTCCTTTACAGAGGAAATATCCTGATTTGTTTTTACATTTATAAAAGGCATAATTATTACTCCTATCAATTATTCAATCTTGCTTATGTTTGGGAAATACCTAAACTTAACCTTGCCTATAATATCCTTTTCATCAACAAATTTGTTTGTCCAAAAACGAGAATCCCAGCTTGAATTCCTGTTGTCACCCATCATAAAATAGCATCCCTCAGGTACCTCAAAGGGACCGTAATCGCCTGTGGGCTTACAGTTTGTTACAAAATCGTCCTCAAGCTCAATGGTGTTGCCGTCTGTTTGAGTAACATAAACCTTGCCTTCCACAATCTCCACCGTTTCACCGGGCAGCCCTATAATCCTTTTTACAAAAAGCTGCTTTTTGTCATCGGGAAATTTAAAAATTATAATGTCATACCTTTCAGGCTTATTTTTAATATAAGCCAAACGACTTGCAATAATCCTGTCCTTTTCCTGAATAGTATTAAGCATTGAGCCTGTGGGAACAATGGCGTTTGCAAAAACAAGCGTTTTTAAGATAATTGCAATAACAAGTGCAACAACAATAGGAGTGCAAAATTCAATAGCCTCGTGAAGCTTGCTCTTTTCTTTATTATTCTTGTTGTCCTTATTATTTTGCCTTTGCTCCACCTTAAGCTGAGCATTATTTTCGATGCTCTCCACCTGCTTTGTGGGACTGTCAATGCTACCTACACTAACCTGTGTGTCAAAAATAACGGCACCACATTTTGCGCAGGTGTACCAATCATCATTTTTGATTAAGGTGTCGCAGCCACACTTTTTACAAATCATATTATTTCTTCTTTCTTATTTTGCCAACCTTGCCTAAAATTTCCTTAAGAGTAATGATTTCGTCATAAGGAGTAGCCTTATCCTTAACGGTAAAGCCCTCCTCACTGCAATTAAGACCTGTGTCAACAACAGTCTTGGCATTTTCATCATAGGCAGAGCAATCAAGATACTTGTCGATATAAAGCTTTATCATCCTGTTCTTTTCACGAACAACGGTAATTTTGTGGCTGCCACCACTGATAATGCTTTCAGACTCAAGGATACAGGTGTCGCACTTAACCTTAAGCATACCCTTTTCAACAGTAATCTTAATATCGTCGTTTTCACAAATCGTGTAGTTATCGTCACCGTTATATATGAACGAAATTGTGAAATCGTTACTGCCTGTAACATAGTCGTATCTTCTGTCCCTCTTGCCGAATTGAAAAATCTTAACCTCAAAGGGCTTAAGGGTCATTTCAATCTTATCACCATAGGAATAGCTGTCAAAGCTTTCCTTTGCATTTTCGTTATAAACATTGTATCTGTTAACATCCTTAAGGTCCTCAGGACAACCCATAAGCTTGTTAAGAGTAAGGGTAAGAGGTGCCTTTTCGTCTGTTGGGTTACGAAGGGCAATAATGCCGTCGCCCTCCTCTGTCCAGCCAAAATAGCCGTAAACATTATTGTCATCGGGCTTGCCACCGATGAAGGTTACTCTTTCAAGAATATCGTAATTTGACTTTTGCCACTGAAGTACGGTTGAAAGAATACGCCACTTGGACTTGTTCATCATATTGTAGCTAAGGTGAAGCTCGTTAAGCGCCTGACCTCTGCATGCATTGAAATAAAGATACTTTTCAAACTCCTCATCGGTGTAATCAACCTTTGCACAGTTGCCGTAAATAGGCTCGTGATTGTAAATATACTTGTTTGGAATTTGCCAAGCACGAGTGCAAAGTGAGTCATAGTACCTTGAATCACGGAAGGTGAGCTCTGCATCTACCTGTGCCTGATGTGAAACATTGCTTGCAAAGCCAATGTCAGTGCTGTTTTGGAGCCAAATGCTGTTAACATACTGAAGCCACCAAGGTGACGGGTTAACATAGCAGGTCATATTTATCCAAAGGTCCTTGCCCTGCTTTTTACGAAGCGCACGAAGATTTTTGAAAATATTTACCCAACCCTGCCACATTTCTGTAAAATAGTACATATCGTGCTCGCCACCCACAGCGTGGTTGTGCTTTGAGTTAGTACAGGGCTTTAAGCAGAAGCCGTCAAACTTCCAGTAGTTAATATCGAAATCCTTTGTAGTTTTTAAAATGAACTCCTGAACATTTTTTTGGTATGTTTTGTCGGCAACGCAAATATCCCTTGCCTGTGCGTTATATGCGCCAAGGCCTGCCTTTTCAATCCTTTTTGCAAATGAATCAGGCCAGTTATATCCACCACGAGGACCTAACCACAAGCCAAAGGAGGAGCCTATCCTTTTTGAAATAGAGGTCGGGTCATAAAGCTGATTAGGGAATTTTTTATTAAAGCACCAAAAAGATGACTTGTAGTCGTTCCATCCATCGTCAACAACATATGCGTCAAGAGGTGGAATACCGTTTGATGAAAAATACTTTTCAATCTCAAAAAATGACTTTTCAATATTATCGGCATCAATGTTGAGCATATGGTCATACCAGCTGTTATACTGCAAACGGAAGGTGCTTGGAGTTGCAATGGCATCAATATAGTCATAAAAGGCTCTTTGAACATCAACCATCTCGTTGCTCTTTGCACCACCCATAATAGTAACAGGACAGGAATATTCACCCTGAATACCTTTGCCGATATAGTATTTTACGATACCCACACCGTATTCAATGGTGTTAAGTGTTGCAGGCAGCTCACAGCCAAAAAACAGGCTGTCAATATAAAACGGCTGGCCTAATGCAGAATGAAAGCCACTAAGCTCCGGTCCCTTTGCATCAAGAGGAACGCAAAAATGAGTTTTTGAGTTGATAATGCCGATATTCTCCAAAAGAATATAATCAATAATTTTTTCGCTTGACTGAACAAAGGTAATTTGCTTTCTTAAGGTGTTGCCGTCACTGCCTGCCCAATAGGTCATTGTAACGGTAACGCCGTACTTTTCCTCAAATGTAAAGGAAAGATTGCCCTTTTCATTTTTAACATCTGTTACCTTTAGTCCCTTTGACGAAAACTCTGTGCCGTCTGTAAAGCGAAACAGAAACTCAACGCTGTTTCCGTCAGGCACTAAATCCATTTTCGAAAGTGTGTTCCTGATTTGTGAAGCGTAAAGATTATCCTCATAAATCTTAAACTCTCGCTGAAGTACTCTGCTTTCCAATCTATACATTATAAAATCCCCCTTATAGCTCCTCTTCTATTTCCTCAAGAGCTGTTGCCAGCTGGTCGGGACAGGATGTGCCCTTATATCCACATTCTATACCCTTAAGAATACCGATAACCTCCTGTGGTGTTCTTCCCTTAACAAGAGCAGAAATTCCTTTAAGGTTACCGTTACAGCCACCGAAGAAGGAAACATCGCCGATTTTCCCGTCATCAGTAATTTCTATTTTAATTTGTCTTGTGCAAACACCCTGTGGTGTGTAAGTAAATGTCATACTGCCTCTCCTTGAAAAATATATACATATACACATACATTATACATACAAAGTCTGTTTAATGCAACACATATAATTTAATATTTTTAAAAAGAAAAGGCTGCCACATTTTCAGTGACAGCCCTGTTGCTGATTATATTATTTACCAAGCTTTCTTTGAATTGCTTTAACAATTTCAACAATAGGAATTACGGAAATCGCAAGAGCTATTGAAATCAAGTAAGCTGTTGCATTAAGAGGTGTAAAATCAAATGCGTTTGCAAGGAACGGAATTTCGATAATTGCAGTTGTAAGAGCAAGGGAAGCAATCATTGCAATATAAAGCACTGCGTTATGTGACCTTTGCTTGAATACCATACCCAGCACAGAAGCACGCTGTGAACGCATATTAAAGGAGTGGAAAATCTCACACATTGACATTGTAAGGAACGCCATTGTCATTCCTTCCTCGCAGTCTGTAATATTGAAGAACTGCCAATGACCTGTTTCGAGAAATTCGCCGATAAAGAATGCTGCAAGAGTTAACAGAGTTACTACAACACCCTGATAGAAGCAGTCAAAGCCCATACCACCGGCAAAAACGCCCTCCTTGCTGTTACGGGGCTTACGGCTCATAATATCTCTTTCCGGCTTTTCAAGACCTAATGCAAGAGCAGGAATACTGTCTGTTACAAGGTTGATGAAAAGAAGATGAACAGGCTTAAGAATTGTGAACTGAAGAAGTGTTGCCATTAAAATTGAAAGCACCTCTGAAAGATTTGAGCCCAAAAGGAACTGAATAGCCTTACGGATATTATCGTAAATTCTTCTACCCTCTGAAACGGCGCTGACAATAGTAGCAAAGTTATCGTCTGCAAGAACCATATCTGCAACATTTTTTGTTACATCGGTACCGGTAATACCCATACCTACACCGATGTCGGCACTCTTAATTGACGGGGCATCGTTAACACCGTCACCTGTCATTGCAGTAATCATACCTCTTTTACGCCAAGCGTTAACAATTCTTGTTTTATGCTCCGGCTGAACACGGGCGTAAACACAATATTTTGTAACTGCCTCCTCGAAATCCTCGTCGCTGATTTCGTTAAGCTGTGCACCTGTTATTGCTTGGCTCTCATCGTTAATAATACCAAGCTCCTTGGCAATAGCAACGGCTGTATCCTTGTGGTCGCCTGTAATCATAATAGGTGTAATGCCTGCCTGACGACATTCCTCAATTGCAGCCTTAACCTCAGGACGAACAGGGTCAATCATACCGGTAAGACCAACAAAAACAAGGTCCTTTTCAAGAGCCTCCGGTGAGCAATCCTCCGGTGCCTTGTCGTAAATCCTAAGAGCAACAGCAAGCACACGCAATGCCTTGTCTGCCATCCTCTTGTTATCTGCAAGGATGCTCTCCTTAATCTCGTCAGTAAGCTCTACTCTTTGACCGTCAATAATTGCGTGAGTGCAAAGCTTTAACACCTCATCGGGAGCACCCTTTGTATACTGAATAATTCCCTTTTCTGTTTGATGAACAGTTGACATCATCTTTCTTCCGGAATCAAAAGGAGCCTCACCGATTCTCGGATTAGCCTTAACAAGCTCATTTTTGTTATAGCCAAGTGAATTTGCATAGTTAACAAGTGCAGCCTCTGTGGGTTCACCTGTAACCTGACCGTCGGCGTCAATCTCTGCATCACAGCAAAGCGCCATTGCAGTTGCAATAAGCTCCTCGTCATCGCCGTAATGGTCAACAACTGTCATTTTGTTTTGTGTTAATGTACCTGTTTTATCAGAGCAGATAATCTGAGCGCAGCCTAATGTTTCAACTGCTGTAAGCTTACGGATAATTGCATTCTTTTTTGACATATTTGTAACACCGATAGAAAGCACGATTGTTACAACTGCTGCAAGTCCCTCCGGAATAGCAGCAACTGCCAGTGATACAGCAATCATAAAGCTGTTAAGGAACAATGGCAAGCCAAGTGTTTCGCCCTTAACAAGAGCAAATACGATTTGGATACCGAAAATCAATACACAGATACCCAGCACAAGCTTTGTAAGTATTTTTGAAAGCTGTGCAAGCTTAATCTGGAGTGGTGTTTGACCCTCCTCTGCCTGTGAAATAGCATCGGCAATCTTGCCCATTTCTGTTTCCATACCTGTGGCAACAACTACTGCCTTACCTCTGCCATATACAACAACAGATCCCATATAGCACATATTCTTTCTGTCACCCAGTGGAACATCGTCAGAGCCTAAAGCGTCAATAACCTCCTCTGTTTTTGTAACAGGAACAGACTCACCGGTTAATGCAGCCTCCTCAATCTTCATGCTTGCACACTCAAATATTCTGCAATCGGCAGGAACAGCATCGCCTGCTTCAAGCAAAATAACATCGCCCACTACAATATCCTCGCTTCTTACAGAAACGATTTTACCGTCACGCAAAACCTTTGATGTGGCAGCCGACATCTCCTGCAACGCCTCGATTGCAGCCTCAGCCTTACTTTCCTGCACAACACCCAAAACGGTATTGATGACAACAACAATCATAATAATCAATGTGTCGGTAGGGAAAACTAATTTTCCTGCGTCAACAATTTCTACCACGGCAGAAACGATAGCAGCAACAATCAGCACAATAATCATTGGGTCTGAAAGCTGCTCAAAAATCCTTTGGATAATAGTTTTCTTTTTACCCTCTGCCAGCTTGTTCTTGCCGTTTTGCTCAAGCCTTTTAGCTGCCTCTGCCGATGTTAAACCGTTTTCGGCAGAAGAAATTTGCTCAAACACCTGGGCAGTGCTTTTTAAATATTCCTTCATAAAAATACCCCTTTCAAAGATATTTATATTATATACACAAATCAAAAACTCGCACATAGTATTTGAACTATGTACGAGTCTCATTCTTTAAAACTAAACCAGCCGTTAGGCAAGCTGTTGATTTAGCTCGTGCTATGTAATGAACTACACGGAATTACTCCCTCATAACACTTGAATTATAGCACAACAGGAAAATAAAGTCAACAAACTTTAATAGACAAATGTCTGCTAAAATTCTATAATCTTAAAAACATAAGCACGAGTTGACAATAAGCCGAGTTCTGTCGTGGGTAATTATCTATCTCGACGCAGAATTGCTCCTGCGCTCAAGCCATCCTTCAAAGTTATGTGTCGAGCAAACAACCCTTTAGTCGATGTTGCAGC
>CAMFYM010000012.1 GCA_946002045.1 uncultured Clostridia bacterium
CCATAAATATTGCAAGAACAAGTAAAGCCAACCCAAATGCAAAAAGCTTAATATCACTTCCACCTGCCCACATTAAAGAGGCACCGATAAAAAACATAAGAATTGTGCAGGACATATGATGCTCAAGAAAAATCAATCCACAGAAGATTGCGATAATTCCCAAGGGATATGCAATGCCATACTTAAATGTTTTCATTTGAGCATAATACTTACTTATATATACTGCAAAGGTAAGTATAATGGTGAACTTTGCAAGGTCGGAGGGCTGAAATGTTAAGGGACCTACCGGAATAAATCTTTTAAAGCTGGCACCGTCTGCACCGGGGATATTTGTATGATAAAACAAAACAATAACCAACAAAAGCAAGGTTATTGCCAGCAACGGCAAAAATACAACCTTTAACCATTTATAGTTTATTTTTGACATAACAAACATTGCCACTAATCCCACTACTGCAAAAATAAACTGCCTGGTAAAATAATAATACGAATTGTGGTCGTTGTTGTAGTAAGCATACGGATAAGAGGCAGAAAAGAGCATTATCAAACCGATAGTCAAAAGAGTAATAGTCAGCGCAAGAATAGGAATATCAATACTACCTGTAACAAACAGAGATTCCTTGGGTATGCCAAAAACCGTGCTTTTGTTTGATTTTAATATTTTTGAACTATCAGGCATACTGCAACACTCCTTTCCTCATTTAAATTAACGATAATAAAATTATTTTGTAAGTGTTCCGAAATAGAGAAGCAAAACACCTACTACACAGCCGATAGCATTAACGGCAGAAAATACAACACAAATCTTCTTCTCCTTCCAGCCACACATCTCAAAGTGGTGGTGAATAGGAGCCATTTTGAACACACGCTTGCCGTGAGTAATTTTGAAATAACCGATTTGAATAATATCACTCATTGTTTCACAAACATAAACAATGCCTATTGGTAAAAGAATGATAGGGCATTTACATAAATAGCCTAATGCCACAACCATACCACCTAAAAACAGCGAGCCTGTATCACCCATAAAGGTTTTTGCAGGATTCCAGTTCCAGCACAAAAAGCCAAGAACACCACCGAGAAGTGCACCTGCAAAAAGCTTAAGACCGTCAAAGCTTTGAATAAAGCCTATTGTGATAAATGCTACTGCAACCGTTACTGTTACTGATGAACAAAGTCCGTCAATACCATCTGTAAGATTTACTGAATTTACACAGCCATATACAATAAAGAAGGAAAGTACCCAAAATACAATGGCTGTAAACACATTTCTTTCAAAATTGACTGTACCTACAAAAGGAATATACCAGCTTGTGTTATGAGAAATCCAAAGGGTCAAAACAAAGGCAAAGGTTACGATAAGCTGTCCTAATGTTTTTTGCTTTGCAGAAAGTCCTTCGTTTCTCTTTAGCTTAATTTTGATAAAATCATCTGTAAAGCCAACAATGCCAAAGCCTAAAGAAAGCATTGCGCCTGCAATTAAAAGCACCAGCTCCCTGCCCTGCAAAAGCAATGAATAATCACTTTGCAGATTGCCACCTGTAAAATGAAATGTGATAAAGGTAACAATGATTGATGAAAGAATACCTATAATAAACATCAATCCACCCATATTAGGTGTTCCCTGCTTTGATTTGTGCCAGCTTGGTCCGATGTCTAAAATAGTTTGACCGAACTTAAGCTTTCTTAACCACGGAATAATTACAAAGCCAAGTCCTGCTGTTACGCCGAATGAAATTAAAATACTGATAATTAAAGCGATTGTACTGTTCATTTATTTTCCCCACCTGTCATAAACACTATGGATTACATCCTCAAGCTTCATACCTCTTGAGCCTTTAAAAATTACTGTGTCACCCTTTTCTAAAATCTCAAGAAGCTTGCCTGTTAATTCTTCCTTTGTATCAAAATGAAATACATTTTTCATATTTTTATTAACTGCTCCCTGTGAGGTATATACACTCATATCACCAACAGTCAGCAGATAATCAATTTTTGATTGTGCTACAAATTCGCCAACCTGAGTGTGTGACTGCTTTGCGTAATCACCAAGCTCAAGCATATCCGATAAAACAGCAATTTTTTTATTGCCCTGTGTATTTTTTAATGTTGTAATAGCAGCTCTCATTGAATCAGGACTTGCATTGTAGCAATCCTCAATAAATGTTACGCCACCCTGCTCAACAGACCTTTGACGCATACCCTCAGGTGTATATTTACTCAAAGCATCTGCACAAAGCTGTGGCTCAATATCAAGTGCATATCCAACTGCAAAGGCTGCTAAAGCATTATAAACATTGTGAATACCGATTGTGGGTATTTCTATATGCTGCTTTTTACCGTAATAGCAAGCATCAAAGGAAGTAATGCCTGATGCCTCTGTAATACCTTCTGCCCTGAAATCGCCGTTTTCCACACCAAAGAATACAAGATTATAATCATCGTTTTTAACGGTTTTAAGCATATCGTTATCACCGTTAAGAATTAAGGTTGAACCCTTTTCAAGACCGTCAAGGATTTCAAGCTTTGCCTTTAATATTCCTTCACGAGAGCCTAAATTCTCTATATGAGAGCTGCCCACATTTGTAATTAAGGCAACCGTTGGCCTTGCAGCAGATGAAAGACGATGAATTTCGCCAAAATGGTTCATACCCATTTCTATTACTGCTGCCTGTGTGCTGTTATCTATTTGAAACAGCATTTGAGGCAAGCCTATTTCATTATTAAGATTACCCTGTGTTTTTATTGCATTATACTTGGCACTGACAACAAGATAGGTAAATTCCTTTGTTGTTGTTTTGCCTACTGAGCCTGTCAGACCCACTAAATGGAGATTGAATTTTGACCTATAATATCCTCCAAGCTCAAGCAATGCCCTTGATGTATCAGCAACTCTGACATAATTACCCTTAAAATCAGCATCGCCGTGAATCATTACGGCAGCAGCACCTTTATCAAGTGCCTCCTGAGCAAATTGGTGAGCGTCAAATCTTTCGCCCTTAATGCAAACAAACAGACAACCCTTTGTAATTTTTCTTGTGTCTATGCAAACGCCGTTAATATCGCAATCCTCATTGAACTGTCCCTTACAGGCCTTTGCAATTTCACTTAATTTTAAAATTTCCATATCAATCAAGGCTACCGATAATATCGGCAATTACTTCTCTTTCGTCAAAATGAATTGTACCTGTCGGTAAAATCTGGTATGTTTCGTGACCCTTACCGGCAAGGAGGATTATATCGTCCTTTTGAGCATTTCTAATTGCATACTCAATAGCATCTCTGCGATTTTCCACCACCTCATACGGAGTAGTAATACCCTCCATACCAACAAGAATATCCTTAATAATTTCCGATGGATTTTCAGAGCGAGGGTTATCAGATGTTACAATGCAGAAATCAGAAAGCTCTGCAGCAATCTTACCCATCTTTGGACGCTTTGTTTTATCTCTGTCACCACCACAGCCAAATAAGGTAACAACTCTGCCCTTAGAAATCTCCTTAAGGGAGGTAATAATATTTTCAAGTCCGTCCGGTGAATGAGCATAGTCAATAATGATTGTAAAATCTCTGTTGCCGTTGGGCACAACCTCAATTCTGCCCTTAACTCCCTGAGATTTAGCAATAGACTCAAGCACCTTGTTAAATTCAATGCCAAGTGCTAATGCACAGCTTGCTGCGCAAAGTGAATTATAAACTGAAAATCTGCCGGGAATAGGACAATTACATCTGCCGATGCTGTCACCAACAAGCTCATATTCCACACCGTTTGATTTAAACTTAACATTTTTTGCCACATATGTTGCATTGTTTGTATTAACTGCATATGTTACAACCTTTTCAAAATCTAAGCCATCAATGATTTTTAAGCCGTTCTCATCATCGGCGTTTGTAACAGCAACATCTGCGTTTTTGAAAAGAATACGCTTTGATTCAAAATAGTTTTCCCATGTTTTATGATAATCTAAATGGTCTTGAGTGAGGTTGGTAAATGCTGCTACTGCAAAGCGAAGTCCGTTAACTCTGCCCTGTGCCAACGCCTGTGATGAAACCTCCATAACACAGTATTCGCAGCCGTCCTCAACCATTAAGGCAAAAAGCTTTTGAAGCTCATAGGGGTCAGGAGTAGTAAACTTGGCAGGATAAATCTTATCGCCAATCATATTTTGAACGGTACCGATAAGACCAACCCTTTTACCACTGTTTTCAAGAATTTGCTTAATAAGAAATGTTGTTGTTGTTTTTCCGTTTGTACCTGTTAATCCAATAAGCTTTAGCTTTTTTGCAGGATTACCAAAGAAATTTGAACAAATAAAGGAATAAATAGAACGGGTATCATCAACAATAATCTGATTATTTATACCTAAATCTCTTTCTACAACAACTGCCTGAGCTCCGTTATCCAGCATCTGCTGTGCAACATTATGTCCGTCAAAAGCAGCACCCTTAATGCACACAAATAATGAGCCCTTTGTTACAAGCCTTGAATCCTGTGTTACATCAAGAATTTCTACATCCTCGTAAGAATTTTTTACTTCAATTCCCTTTAATAATTCCGAAAGCTTCATATTGATACCGTCCCTTTTAATATATTAGTCAAGTACGCTTTCCGTACTCTTAAATGTTACTGTAATTACTGTGCCCTGCTCAACCACGGCACCCTTATCGTCACTTTGACGATATGCCACAAGAGCGCTGTCAGTCAAATCATTGCCACTGATTTGGATATTCAAATTATTTGTTTTTGCAAGGCTCTTTGCCTCTGTTACTGTAAGTCCCGTAAAATCGGGAACCTTTGTGGTTTTTCTTTGAGTGTTGTCTGTATAAACATAAACCGTTCCACCGTTTGGAATTGTACCGGCACTTGTAGGGCACTGTCTTAAAATCTTATCACCACTGCCTATTACAACTGTGTTTAGTCCGTATTGATTTATTTCTGTCTTTGCGTCTTCCACAGACTTACCAACAACATTTGGGGCGTATTTTGAAAGATTCTTAAGCTCATCGCCATCGTACTTTGGCTCAATACCAAGCACGCTCATTGCCTCCTCAATTACCTGGGAAGCGATAGGTGCACAAAGGGCACCACCACCTAAATCCTGATTAGGCTCGTCAACGATAATAAGCATTGCAATTTCAGGATTATCACTTGGTGCTATTGCTGCAAAGGACACGATATATTTGTCGCCCTCACCCTCAGCAGACTCACCAAGCTTTGTTGATGTACCTGTTTTACCACCAACGCTGTATCCTGCAACATAGCCGTTTTTACCTGTACCGTTATCAACAACGCCCTTCATCATTTCACGAACAGTTGCAGATGTTTCGCTGCTGATAACCTGACGAACAACCTTTGTTTCTGTTTTTTCAACAGTTTTGCCGTCAGCATCAATTATTGATGATACCAAATAAGGCTGAACAAGCTTTCCTCCGTTAGCTATTGCACATAAGCCTGTGCATACCTGAATAGGTGTAAGTGAGTTTGTTTGACCAAAGGAGGCTGATGAAAGCTCTACAATGCCGTACTGATTTTCCTTATAAAACTGTGGTGCTGCCTCACCCGGCAAATCAATACCTGTTGTTCTTGTAAATCCAAAGGCATCGAAATATTTAAAGTAATTATGCACACCTAATTTTTGACCGACGGTAATAAAAAACGGGTTACAGGAATTTGCAAGTCCCTGTGCAAATGTTTGTGTTCCGTGGCCGGGATGATAATGACACTTCATATTATAGGAGTCAACTCTAATTGAGCCTGTGCAGTTATATGTGGTTTTTGTGGAAACAACATTTTCCTCCAAAGCAGCAGAGGCAATAAATGTTTTGAACACTGAGCCGGGAACATATGTGTCATTAACAGTAAAGTTTCTCCACTGATTTTGGATTGCAAGGCTTTCTGCCTGTGCCTTTTCGTCCTTATCCTTGATTTTTTTAATAGCCTTTTTGTTTTTGCTGTATGTTAATTTGTAAGGCTCGTTGCAATCAAAGTCAGGCATTGATGACATTCCTAAAACTGCACCTGTATTGCAATCCATAACAATACCATATGCACCCTTTGCCTGATATTGATTCATGGTTTCCTTAAGCCCTTTTTCAAGGTAATACTGAATTGTTTGATTTATTGTTAAAACAAGAGAATTACCGTCAGTTGCATCTACTGATGTTTCGTATTCATCTGAAATACTGTTTGACACAGCGTCCTTAGCTGTAATTATCCTTCCGTTAGTACCTGTCAGCGCCTCGTCATAGTATGCCTCAATACCACTTAAGCCTTGATCATCGGCACCTGTAAAGCCCAATACAGAAGAAGCAAGTGAGCCGTAGGGATAATATCTTTTTGTTGACTGCTCCATGCCGATACAATTAAGGCTATTTTCGGAAATGAATTTTGATAATTCCTCCTTAACATTGTTTTCGACCTTTTTCTCTACAACAACATAGTGATTATCCTGCTTTGTTTTTTCAACAAATTCTGCTTTTTCCTTTTCGTTATATCCAAAAAGCTCTGTGAATTTGTCAATAATAAGCGCTCTTCTTTTTTCGCTTTTCTCTTTTTTCAGTGCTGCCTGCTCAGGAGTATCATCCTCATCTATATCAAGGTCAATGGCAAGTGGATCAAGAAAAATATTCCAAACGGTTGCAGATTGTGCAAGCACATTGCCCTCACTGTCATAAATTGTGCCACGCATTGCAGAAATCTCTGTGTCATTAAGCTGCTGTGACTCTGCCTTACGGGACAACTCCTCGCCTCTTACAATCTGTAAATAAAAAACTCTGCCTGCGCCTGTTGAAAGCAAAAGAACAATTACCAGCGAAAATGCAAGTAATCTTTTTAACATTTTTTTGCTTGAATTTTGTTTCATTTTGCTTCCCCCACGCAATTGTTATCTTATTTAATAAAAACTATATGAGAGTTAGAATATTTCCTAACTCTCAATATTTACGCATAAATTTATTATATTATTACTTTTTAGCCTTAGCCTGCTCCTCTAATTTTTGCACAGCACTTTTATGCTCCTCCTTAAATTGAGAAACATCAATATACCTTATTTGACTTGCCTGCATCTTTGTCATACCTAACTTTTCAACTGCATATTTGTCAATCATACTCATTGACACAAGTGCATTAAGCTCACTGTTGATGCGAGTATTTTCGCTTTGCGCAACAGTCAGCTTTGTTTCAAGAGAAGATATTTCGTGATTAAGCTCGTTCTTTTTTGCATAGGTATGGAGCACGCCGAAAAGCATAGCAACAGCAAGCAGAGCCGAAACAGCAATAGTAAAGGTTTTTCTAAAAGCAAATCTTTGCTCCTGCAAAAGTTGATTTTTACTTTTGCGCTTATTATTCTCTCTTACCTTTAACTCTCTTTGAGTGTCAGGCTTATATGAGGGTGCTGCAGATGACCTGCTGACATCAAATGAATTTATAAGATATGTAGTATCTCCTGCAAAGGAGTAGCGCCTAAAATCGCCTGTATTGGTCATCTGTATCACCTCTTTCCTTAATATTTTTCAAATACTCTTAATCGAGAGGAGCGAGCTCTTGGGTTGTCCTCTAATTCCTTTTTGCTTGGCGAAATTGCTTTAAACACCTTGCCCTTTGGCTTGTTGCCGCAAACACAAACTGGAAATTCCTTTGGGCAGGTACACCCCTTGCCCCAATCATTGAATTTTTCCTTAACAATTCTATCTTCAAGAGAATGGAAGGTAATAATAGCAATTCGTCCACCACTGTTAAGGCAATCAAAGGCGTCGTCAAGAGTTGACCTTAACACATCAAGCTCTCTGTTAACCTCAATGCGAATAGCCTGAAATGTACGCCTTGCCGGATGCCCGTCACGCATTGCCCTTTGAGGCATTGATGATTTAATAATATCTACTAACTCAAAGGTTGTTGTTATAGGCTTTTCTGCCCTTGTTTTAACGATATTGGCTGCAATACTTCGTGAAAATTTTTCTTCTCCGAACTTATAAATTACATCTGCCAAATCGCTTTCGCTGTAAGTATTGACTACGTCGGCAGCACTTATACCCGTTTTGCTCATACGCATATCAAGGGGAGCGTCCTTATGAAAGGAAAATCCTCTGTCTGCCGTATCCAGCTGGAAGGAGCTGACTCCTAAATCAAGAAGCATACCGTCAATACCGTCTATGTCCAAATCATTTAATATCTTTTTTATATTTGAAAAATTATCGTGAACAATTTTTACATTGTTCAAATCGCCTAATCTTTCATTAAGAACGGCTATTGCATCAGGGTCACGATCAACGGAAATTAACAGTCCTGCTGTTTTTGCAATCTCCCTTGAGTGACCTCCACCACCTGCTGTGCCGTCTAAAATAATTTTGCTGTTGTCTAAATTTAATGCTTTTACGGACTCATCAAAGAGCACACTTTTATGAACAAACTCCATTATTCAATGTTACCCTTCAGCTTATCCATCAAATCATAAACGCCCTGTGTATGGTCATAGGTGTTATAAATCTTTTCGTACTCATCAGTATTCCAAATCTCAATGATTTTTCCCTTACCCTTAAACACAACGGTTGACTCATTGGTAAGGCAGGCAGCCTCCTTAAGTCTTTGGTTAACGGTAAATCTGCCCTGTGCATCAAGGACAGCCTCCTCAGCATTATCAAAAAGGCTTGTTGTTGCATCATATTTTTGATTTTCGGTACCAAGCTGAATTGACTCGTAAATCGACTCAAAATGCTCAACAGGATAAAGTGTTAAGCACTTGCAGCCTCTTACCGTTACTGCTGCCATATAAAATTCCTTGCCTAATCGTTCACGCCACTTTGTAGGAATTAAAAGACGACCCTTTGAATCAAGCTTATAGCCCTCAAGGGTACCAACGAATAAACGCATATCTTTCAACTCCTTTCATAATCTTGCAAATCAAATGGGATAAAATTGGGAATTACATAAAAATCAATGGGATTTTAATGGAATTTCTACCACATCATCATTATAAATATGAATAATACCATTGTCAAGGACTTTTTCTGTACAAGCTTGTTTTGTAATAAAATTGTAACAATTAAGAATTATTCTCTGTTGTGTATTAGAACACAATATGTTATAATCTTTACATCAGTTATAGAAAAAGAGGAAAAACAGAGGAAAAACTATGAACGATTACAAAACCACTTGGCGTGACAAAATCGGCTATGGCGTCGGTGCAATAGGACTTGACCTTAGCTACGGCATGTTTTATTCATTTTTAAGCTACTATCTTTCAAGCGTCCTTGGACTAAAGGAAGCCTTTTTGCTTTTGCTCACTCCCCTTGCAAGAATTTGGGACGGTATCAACGACCCGTTAATGGGTACTATTGTTGATAACACAAAAACAAAGGCAGGCAAATATCGCCCTTGGATACTCATAGGTGCTATCTGCAATGCTGTCGTTTTGTTCCTGCTTTTCACAAGCTTTGGTATGAGTGGCACAAAGCTTTACATCTACATCGGTGTTATGTATGTGCTTTGGGGTATGACAAACACAATGGCTGATATTCCCTATTGGAGCATGGTACCTTCGTTTACTAATGACCCTGACGACAGAAATATGGTATCAACGGTAGCAAGAACATTTTCCGGCTTAGGTCAGGGTATTATCACAGTTGCCACACCTATCATTCTTCCTATACTTTCAAAAGGTATGGAAACCACATCAAAGGGATATAGCGCAGGTGGTTTTTCAAAATGGGCAGGAATATGTGCTTGCTTGCTGGTGCTTTTCTCCACAATATGTGTTCTTTCAACTAAGGAGAAGAATGTTGTATATAATGAAAATCAAAAGTTTTCATTTAAAAAGATTTTCAGCGTTATTGCTCACAACGACCAGCTTGTTGTATTTATGCTTGTGGCAATGCTTTCTAACGCAGGCTGGTACTTAACATCAGGCACAGCTGTTTATTATTTCTCCGATGTATTAGGTAAAGTCGAGGAACAGTCAATGTTCCAAACAATCGGAGCAGTGGGCTCTGTGCTTGGCTTACTTGTAATACCTATCCTTTCAAAATGGTTAAGCAAAAAAACTATTTATCAAATTTCTCTTGTTGCAACAATAATAGGATATGGGCTTATGTATCTATTCGGTCCTGTTCTTAAAATCACTATTGCTCTTGATATTGCATACATCGTATCCTCCACCGGTATTGCATCAATGTTTGTTGCTCAAACAGTATTCCTTGCAGACATTGTTGACTATGGCGAATATAAAACCGGCGAGAGAAACGAGTCGATCACCTTCTCTATGAAGGGCTTTTTGCAAAAGATGGCATATACTGTTCAAACAATTATTCTGTTTGGTGGACTTAGAATTATGAACTACAATCAGCAAATCACAAGCTCCACCCATACAATCAACGATGCAACAAAGAGTGCAATCGGCGTTATATGCTTCGGTGTTCCACCTATTTTGATTTTGCTTTCACTTATTTTGTTCAGCAAAAAATTCAAGCTTCACGGCGAATTTGCCGAAACAGTTCACAACTTTATTTCTGAAAAAAGAAGTAAGGAAAAAAATGAATAAAAAAAATTATCCCTGTACCAAACGGTACAGGGATTTTTGCATAAAAAGGAGCCTACACTAATTGATAGTGTAGGCTCTTAAAATCAGTCAATTTCAACAGATATTTTAGCATCGTTTCTTGTTGCTGCTGCACGCATAACAACACGGATTGCCTTGGCAATTCTGCCCTGCTTACCGATAACTCTGCCCATATCATCCTCTGCTACATGAAGATGGTAAACAGTTACGCCCTCTTCGTTAGGTTCGCTAACATCAACAGAAACCTTATCAGGATCATCTACTAATCCCTTTGTTATGGAAATTAACAAATCTTTCAAAGAAAACACCTCCTGTTTAAGCTTTGTAAAATAGTATTATCAAAGATTAAAGGATGCCTTCTTTTTTAAGAATGCTCTTAACTGTATCTGTTGGCTGTGCACCGTTTGCAATCCACTTCTTTGCCTTTTCAGCGTCGATTTTGATTTCAGCCGGTTCAACCATTGTGTTATATGTGCCGATTTCCTCAATGAAACGACCGTCACGAGGATATCTTGAATCTGCAACTACTACACGATAGAAAGGAGCCTTCTTTGCGCCCATACGACGAAGTCTGATTTTTACTGCCATTTTAAATTACCTCCAAAATAATTATCATTTTTATTTATTAAAACCAAAATAAATGGTTTATTTACTGACTAAAAGCCAAAGGGATTTGAGCCACCCATTTTGCCCATCATTTTTTCTGCCATTTGGGGATTTGCCTGCATCATTCGACGCATCTTTTTGCTGACCTTTGGTCCACCCTTGCCACCACCAAATTGCTTCATCATCTTTTGCATTTGCTTGAACTGTGCAAGAAGCTTGTTAACATCCTCCACCTGCATACCACAGCCGGCTGCAATCCTGCGCTTGCGTGACGGGTTAATAATATCGGGATGCTCTCTCTCCTGCTTTGTCATTGAATATATGATTGCCTTGAACCTGTTAAATGCTCCCTCGTCAATATCCTCATCCTTGATTTTACTGCCGATGCCGGGAATCATTTTAATTGTATCCTTAATGCTGCCCATACGCTCAATTTGATCAAACTGGTCAAGTAAATCATTAAGGTCAAATTTGTTTTTAGCAAGCTTTCTTTCAAGCTCTGCTGCCTTCTTTTCGTCAAGGGATTGCTCTGCCCTTTCAATAAAGGAAAGCACATCACCCATACCGAGAATACGGGACGCCATACGAGATGGATGGAAGGTTTCAAGATTATCAAGCTTTTCGCCTGTACCGACGAATTTAATCGGCTTGCCTGTTACTGCTCTAACTGAAAGGGCAGCACCACCTCTTGTATCGCCGTCAAGCTTTGTAAGAATAACGCCGTCAATGCCTAATGTTTCGTTAAAGCTTTTTGCAACATTAACTGCATCTTGACCTGTCATAGCGTCAATTACAAGTAAAATTTCGTGTGGATGAACAGTTGAACGGATATTTTGAAGCTCCTCCATAAGCTGCTCATCAATATGAAGCCTACCTGCTGTGTCAAGGAATACATAGTCGTTGCCGTGGTCCTTGGCAAACTTAACAGCCTCCTGTGCGATTGTAACAGGATTTTCTGTCCCCATTTCAAACACAGGTACTCCCACCTGCTCACCGACTACCTGCAGCTGCTTAATAGCAGCAGGACGATAAATGTCACAGGCAACAAGCAATGGTCTGTGACCCTCTTTTTTCAGCTTCAATGCAAGCTTTGCAGAATGTGTTGTTTTACCACTACCCTGAAGACCACACATCATTACGATTGTGGGTGGATGATTTGCAATAGCCAAGCGAGACTCGTTGCCACCCATAAGGGCAGTAAGCTCCTCGTTAACTATTTTTATCACCATTTGACCGGGAGTAAGTGACTCCATTACATCTGCGCCGATAGCTCTTTCAGTTACCTTTGCAGTAAACTCTTTAGAAACCTTATAGTTAACATCGGCCTCCAACAAAGCAAGGCGAACCTCTCGCATTGCCTCCTTAACATCGGCCTCAGTTAATTTACCCTTTGCACGAAGCTTTTTAAACGAATTTTCTAATCGTTCGCTTAAGCCCTCAAATGCCAAGCAATCAACCCCTAATTATCCCTCTTTAAGAAAAGAGGCAAGTGTTTTTATACGGGCAACGCTGTCGTTGACCTCCATAGATAATGAGTGATTAAGGTTGTAGTTGTTGATAACCTCTGTACACTCCAATATTTCGTCAACGCCCTTTTTAATCTCGTTAAAGCGCTTAGCCAGACCCAATCGCTCCTCCATATCAAAAAGCTGTGCCTCTGCACGCTTTATAGAATCACGAACGCCCTGACGGGTAATGCCCTCATTTTCTGCTATTTCCGAAAGAGAAAGGTCTTCCTCATAATAATGAATTAAAAAGGTTCGTTGTTTTTCTGTCAGCATTTCGCCATAGAAATCAAGCAAAAACGGTATTTCAAGATTCTTTGCCACAACTACCTCTCCTTTCGTATGTAAAGTAAATAATCTTTACAGCGAGTGTTATTATACTAAAGAAGACAAAGTATGTCAAGTAAAAAATCAATAAAAATAAAATATTGCAAAATCCGTGGCACTTATATATAATAGTTAGGCAATTAAAAGTAAGGTGCATTAAGATGAAAAATACAAAAAAGAACAGAGGGAATATTATGTGGATAGCATTTGCTCTATTATCATCACTGTTTGCTGCTGCCACATCAATACTGGCAAAGGTTGGTATTGATAAGGTTGACTCAAATCTTGCTACTGCAATTAGGACGGTGGTTGTGGTTATTATGGCTTGGGGAATGGTATTTATTACCAACTCCCAAGGTGGAATAACAAGTATTGATAAAAAGAGTTGGATTTTTCTTATTTTATCTGGTATAGCAACAGGCTTGTCATGGCTTTGCTATTACAGAGCATTACAGATTGGTGATGTGTCAAAGGTTGTTCCTATTGATAAGCTGAGCATTGTATTCACTTTAATATTTGCTTTTATTTTCCTGCACGAAAAATTCAATGTTAAATCTATAATAGGTTCAATTTTGATTGTGGCAGGAACATTTATAATGGTATTGTAATTAGTACATAGGATATGAAAAAGAGTAAAAAAGATACATTTACATTTGCAATTAAAAAATCTCTGCCTGTTTTGTTTGGCTATTTATTTTTAGGCTCTGCCTTTGGAATAATGCTTTATGATGCAGGCTACAATTTCATATGGGCAATAGTAATTTCTCTGCTTGTATATGCAGGCTCGGGTCAATTTTTGCTGGTGTCGCTGTTATCGGGAGCAGCAAGTATTCCTACTGTTGCAATGATGACCCTGTTTGTTAATTCAAGGCATATTTTTTACGGCTTGTCATTCATTGAAAAATTCAAAAGGGGTGGCTGGCGTTATCCGTTTTTGATATTTTCATTAACAGACGAAACATATTCCGTTAACACCTCCTTTGATACCGTGCCTGATACGGTGGACGAGCCAAGGGCAAGATACCTTATCGGCTTATTTGACCATATATATTGGATAATAGGCTCCGTTATCGGCTCACTGGCAGGTCAGCTTATTCCTATTGATTTCACAGGTGTTGACTTCTCTATGACAGCATTATTCATTGTTATTTTTATTGATTTGGCAAGGGAGCAAAAGGGCAGAGAAAAAATTGTAGGTGCAATAGGTATTGCCGACAGTATTATCTGTCTGATTATTTTTGGAGCAGAAAAATTTCTGTTACCTGCGCTGATTATTACAGTATTGGTTTTATCTGCAATGAAGCCTTATTTTGAAAAGGTAAGGGAGGTAGAGCAATGCCGTTAACTACTGAAAAATCAATCATTATTGTTATAGTGGCAGCAGTGTGCACCTTTGCCACAAGGCTATTCCCCTTTGCGCTGTTCGGTGGAAAAAGACAGGTGCCGAAATTCATACAGTACCTTGGCAAAATCCTGCCACCTGCCATAATCGGGATACTTATAGTATATTGCCTAAGGGATTTTACAAATGGAAATATAAATACTATTTTACCCGGCATCATTGCATCGGCTGCAACAGCTCTTGTGCATATATGGAAAAAGAACACACTGCTTAGCATTGCCGTTGGTACAATCGGCTATATGATGTTAATTCATTTTGTATTTGTATAAAAAATTAAGCAACACTTTATCAACATTTAAGTTAAGAAAGTGTTGCTTTTTTTATTTCAGTCTTGCAATGGTTACTCCGTTTTCGCCCTCGCCGTATTTACCTAAACGAAATTCACTGATATTGGGATGATGCTTTAGATAATCAGTTACAGCACTGCGTAATGCACCTGTACCCTTGCCGTGAATGATTCTTATTTCATCAATATTATTGAGCAGGCATTTGTCAATAAACAGACTAAGCTCACCTAATGCCTCATCCACAGTTTCGCCTCTCATATCAATTTCGGTTTTAACATCTGCATCTGCACGAGATGAGGTGCGATAAACATTGTGATAGCCGTTAGATTTGCTTTTCTTCGGCTTATCAAGGAGCATAATATCCGACAGCTTAACACGGGTTTTAAGCAAGCCTGATTTAACAAGAATATTTGAGCCTATTTCCAATATCTCGCCCTCACCTATATTGCGAATAACTACTCTGTCGCCTACCATTGGCTCACGAGGGAGCTTATAGTCCTCGTCCCAATTATCAGCAAGCTGTGCAGGATTAACAATGTCGTCCATTTCGCCCATTTGAGATTTAATTGCACGACGGGTTTTCTTCGCTATTTCAGTTGCGTTAGACTGATTTTGCTCCTTCTTCAGCTTTTCAAGCTCTAAAAGAAATTCGGCTGATTTGCGCTTTGCAGCTTCAATCAGCTTTTCAGCCTCTCGCTTTGCTTTGTCAAGCTCACGCCTTTTGAGTGTTTCTATTTTATCTCTTTCCGATTTTGCTTTTTCCTCAATTTGTTTTGCTCTTTCAGTCATTTCCCGGGCAATTTTTCTTTCATCATCCAGTGCCTGCTGTGACTGCTCAAGCTTTTCAAGCACTGACTCAAAGTCACGGTTATCATTGCCTACGATACTCCTTGCATGGTCAATAACCGACTTATCCATACCAAGATGCTCAGTGATAGCAAAGGCATTTGACCTACCCGGAACACCGATTAGAAGTCTGTATGTGGGACGAAGCGTTTCAACATCAAACTCACAGCATCCGTTTATAACACCGTCAGTATCAAGTGCATAGGATTTTAGCTCTGCATAGTGAGTTGTAGCAGCAATAATTGCACCCCTTGAACGAATATTCTCAATAACGGATACTGCCAATGCTGCACCCTCAATAGGGTCAGTGCCTGCACCTAACTCATCAATAAGCACAAGGGAATGATTATCTGCCCTTTTCATAATATCAATAATATTCACCATATGAGATGAAAATGTTGACAGCGATTGTGCTATGCTCTGCTCGTCGCCTATATCAACAAGAATATTATCGAATACCGACACCCTTGACCTGTCACCTGCCGGAATAAGCAAGCCACACATTGTCATTGCAGTCAGCAAGCCAAGTGTTTTAAGTGACACGGTTTTACCACCTGTGTTTGGACCTGTGATAACCAGAGTGTCGTAGCCTTCACCTAATGAAATATCAATAGGCACTACCTTATTTTTATCAATAAGAGGATGACGGGCCTTTTTTAATTCTATAATACCCTCGTTGTTGAGCAAGGGTCTTGAGCCCTTCATTTTGTATGCCAAATGTGCCTTTGCAAAAATAAGATTAAGCATAACTGCACTTTCGTATGAGCGCTTAACGGTATCGGCAAATTCTCCTGCCTCTGCCGACAGCTCAAACAATATTCGCATAATCTCGTCACGCTCTTTGCCCTGCAGCACCTTAATGTCATTATTTGCCTCAACTATTGATGACGGCTCAATAAAAACAGTTGCTCCTGTTGATGATGTATCGTGAACAAGGCCTGGCACATTTCCTCTGCTTTCAGCCTTAACGGGAATAACAAATCTGCCGTTTCTTTGGGTAACGATTGACTCCTGCAAATACTGCTGATAGTGGGAGGAATGGAGCATTGAATCAAGCTTTTCCCTAATTGAATTCTCCTTTGACCTGATTTTACGGCGAATATCTGCCAGCTCGGTTGACGCTTTGTCAGATATTTCCTCCTCGTTAATGATACAGGTAAAAATTTTGTTTTCAAGATATTTGTTAACAACAATACCCTCAAAAAAGAAGTCGAGGCTTGTCCTTACACCACTGCAATGATTATGCCACTCATCAAGGGTGCGAATTGCCCTAAGGCAAAAGGCAACATCTAAAAGCTCCCTTTGATTAAGAGAGCCACCGGCTGCTGATCTATGTAGATGATTATTTATATTTTTAAGTCCTGAAAATGACGGTGCACCAAAGCGAGCCAAAAGAGAAAATGCGTCCTCGGTTTGAGCGAGCCTCAACTCCACCTCGCTGAAATCTGTGCTTGGCTTAAGGCTAAGTGCTAAATCTACTGCATCGTCACAGGAGCACTCCTTTGACAGCATAGACAGCACAATATCAAGTTCAAGTGTTTTAAAATTCTTTTCCATTACAGTAATCCTTTATAAAACTCAAGTGTAGGAAATCTTTTTTGTAAATGTGAAATCAAATATTTTTCGATAATTGTTGAAAGTATTTCCATATTTTCCTCCGATAAGGTAAAGGAAAATATCTTTTTCGGTTCAGTCAGACAAACAAATCTGATTGCCGTAATTACATTTTTAGAGCAAGGAATTGCTCCTGCCTTGCCACAATTCTCGCAATAAATACAGCCGTCCATAGTGTCAAAATACATTAGGTCTGTTTCATATGTTGAGCAATTAGCACAGGCTAAAATGTTTGGCATATATCCACCCAAGGAAAGCAGACGAAGCTCCACGGCAGATTTTATAATTCGCAAATCCTTGTCACTGTTGCAAAGCAGATGAAGTGAATTTAATATAACCGAAAGCATTTCAGCAGCAGGCTGCTCCTCTGTTGCCAGCTCAAAGGAAAGCTGTGCAAAATACTGGGCTAATGCCAGCTTTACAATATCCTTTCTTAAATCGAAAAAAACCTCAATAGGTGTGGCATTATCAACCACAAAGGCGTCACGACCCCTATAAAGCGAAAATTCCGAATATGCAAAAAGTGAGGTTGATGAGGCAAGCCTGCTTTTTGTTTGCTTAGCACCACGCACAAAGGCACGAACAAGTCCCCAATCAGCAGTAAGGAGAGTAACTAAACGGTCACTCTCCCCTATTGTCTGCTCTCTGATTACCAGTCCCTTTGTTGTAGTTTTCATTATTCTTTGCCTTTTCGTTATTTATATAATTCAAGTAATTTTGTACTGAGCCGGTATTCCAAAACTCCTGCCAAATTTTATCGTCAAATGACATTATTAACACCACCGTTTTATTATTTTATCCTATGGTGATGTGTAAAATTTGTGCCATTTTAATCCAATCCGAAGTTGTGAATAAGTCCCTCTCTGTTACGCCAATCAAGCTTAACCTTTACCCAACAATGCAGGTTAACCTTAATGCCGAAAAACGACTCTAAATCCTGACGGGCATAGGTTGAAACCTTCTTTAGCATAGAGCCGTTTTTGCCGATAACCATGCCCTTATGACTATCTCTTTCGCAATATATTACTGCATCTATGTCAAGAATTTCCTTATCCTCACGCTCTCTCATTTTTTCAACAGCAACAGCAATGCCGTGAGGAATTTCCTTATCCATAAGGCGAAGAATTTTTTCTCTTATAATCTCTGCTGCAAGGACTCTTTCAGGCTGGTCGGTGAGAGTATCGTCAGGGAAAAAATGAGGTGATTCAAATGAAAGCCCTTCAAGCTCTGATTTCAGCTCCTCCACATTATCACCCTCAAATGCGCTAACCGGCACCACTGCAAAGAAGTCATAAAGTGAGGTTAAATAAACTATTCTGTCAACAAGCTCCTGCTTGTCCTTAATCATATCAATTTTGTTGATAGCGAGAATTACAGGCAGCTTGTGCTTTTTGAACATTTCAATAAGCTGAAGCTCCTGCTCGTTAAGCTCGCCTCTTGGCTCTACCAAAAACAAACAGGCATCAACACCACCGACAGTATCGCCCACAGCCTCGTTCATTTTTTCACCAAGCTTATTATGTGCCTTGTGAAAGCCGGGTGTATCGGTAAATACAAGCTGTGTTTCACCCTGTGTTAAAACACCCATAATCTTTGTTCGGGTGGTTTGAGGCTTTGAGGAAACGATAGCAATTTTTTGACCTAAAAGTCTGTTCAAAATTGACGATTTGCCTACATTAGGCTTACCTACAATAGCAATAAATGCAGTTTTTGTCATTATTCGTCACCCATATAGTAGCTGTTATTTCTTTTCCAACCGATTTGAGTCAGTACAGTTTCTTCCTTTTCACGCATATGTACCTCCTCAAGTCCACCTCTTTCATGGTCATATCCAAGAAGATGAAGCATTGAATGAACGGTAAGAAATCCAATTTCTCTTTGCAAGGGGTGATTGTAAAGCTTTGCCTGCTCCACAGCCTTTTCCATAGAAATAACTATATCGCCAAGAAGCTTTGCACCTGTATCCATATTAACATCATAAACACCGTCCTCACCAAGTGGAAAGGAGAGCACATCGGTTTCCTTATCAATATTACGGTAATCTCTGTTAAGCTCCTTTATCTGCTCATTATTAACAAATCGAACGCTAACCTCTGCTGAACCGTCAAAGCCCTCTAACTCAAGGACTGCATGACAGCAGCGCCTGATAAGCAGACGAATGCCTGTGGGCACCTTAATTTCCTTTTGGTCATTTGAAATTATTACCTTTACAGAATCCATTATCTTTTCTTACCCTCCTCATATCGTTCATAGGCATTAACAATATCCTGAACAAGCTTATGACGAACAACATCCTTTTTGTTGAATTTACAAATTTCTATATCGTCAACATCCTTAAGAATATTGAGAACCTTTTTCAATCCTGATTTTTTGCCGTCAGGTAAATCTATCTGTGTAATATCGCCTGTAATAACCATTTTTGAGCGAAAGCCCAATCGAGTTAAAAACATCTTCATTTGCTCAGGAGTAGTGTTTTGTGCCTCATCAAGAATAATAAAGCTGTCATCAAGGGTACGGCCTCTCATATAAGCAAGAGGAGCAACCTCGATAGCACCCTTTTCCTGATAACGCTGAAAATTCTCTGCACCAAGCATATCAAACAGTGCATCATAGAGAGGTCTTAAATACGGGTCAACCTTGCTTTGCAAATCACCGGGCAAAAATCCCAGCTTTTCTCCTGCCTCAACAGCAGGGCGAGTAAGGATAATTCTGTTAACCTCCTTTGCCCTAAATGCTGTAACAGCCATTGCCACTGCAAGATATGTTTTGCCTGTACCGGCAGGTCCGATACCAAAGGTTATTGTATTGCTTCTGATAGCCTCGCAATACTTTTTTTGACCTAATGTTTTAGGCTTAACAGGTCTGCCCTTTGAGGTAATACAAATTGAGCCTGTGGTCATTGTGTTGAGCTTATCCTCGTTCCCCTCATTAACAAGAGAAATTGCATATCTGACATTTTGGTCCGACAGACTCTCCCCCTTGCCGATAATTACCAAAAGAGAGTTAAGGGTTCTGACTGCCTTTGACACATTTTCCTGCTCACCCACAACCTTAAGGTCGGTACCACGGGAAATTACGGACACATTAAACTCTTTTTCTATTAGCTTTATATTTTCGTCAAAGCTGCCAAAAAGGCTGACAGCCTGCTCAAGTGCATTAAATTCTATTATTTGTTCACTCATTGTTCTTCTCTACTTTAATCTTTTCTATTCGTCTTTCGTCAACCTCAAGAACGGTGAAGGTTAAATTCTTATAGGCTGCTACCTCGTTATCCTTCTCGCCTGTCGGTAAATAGCCCAAAAGATTGATAACAAAGCCTGCAAGTGTATCATAGTCGCCCTCAGGAAATTCTACTCCAAGCACCTTTTCAACCTCGTCAATATCTGTTACACCGTCAAAGGTAAATGTCTTTTCGTCGATTTGGGTAACGGTATCGTCCTCCTCGTCATACTCATCACGAATATCACCAACAATGCTTTCAAGCAAATCCTCCATTGTTACAATACCGGCAGTTCCACCGTATTCATCAATAACGATAGCAAGCATAATTTTTGTTTCTGTCATTTGGGCAAAAAGCTTTCCACAAGGGATAGTTTCCGGCACAAAAAGAGGCTTTCTGATATAATCTGCAATTTTGTCGTCGGCAGTAATTTTTGTGCCGACAAACTTAAGCAAATCCTTAACATAGATTATGCCACAAATATCATCAAGGTCCTTATTGTAAACAGGGATTCTTGACCTGCCGTTTTCAATAGAAATCTTAACAACATTTTCAAGTGAATCATCAATTTCCACAGCGTCAACATCTGTACGGTGGGTCATAATATCACCTGCATTCAAATCGTCAAATTCAAAGATATTGTTAATCATTTCTCTTTGATTTTGTTCAAGCTCTCCAACCTGCTCGTCACCCTCAACAAGCTGCTTTATTTCTTCCTCTGTTGAGCTTTCACGCTTAAAAAGCCTTCGTAAATCAACGC
>CAMFYM010000013.1 GCA_946002045.1 uncultured Clostridia bacterium
GATTCCTCTACGTCTCGTGGGCTCGGAGATGTGTATAAGAGACAGGTGTTAATTTTAAGTCAATTTTATGTTTTTATTTGCTTATTCTTTATAAATATAGTATAATTAGATAGATATACAAATATAGAAATGGTGTATAAATTTGAAAATATTAACAATCGGTGATGTGGTATCATCACAAGGATGCGAATATTTAAGGCAACAGCTACCGAAATTAAAGAGAGAGCTTGGTGCCGATATTGTAATTGTCAATGGCGAAAACTCTGCCGTAGGTAACGGAATACTGCCACAAAGCGCTAACCATATATTAGACAGTGGTGCCGATATTATAACCCTTGGCAACCACGGCTTAAAGCGTAGAGAAATTTACGATTACCTTGATGCTGACAATCCTGTTATCCGACCTGCAAATTATCACCCATCAGCACCGGGTAAATGCTATGCAATTATCGACAAGGGTGCATATCGAGTTGCCGTAATCAATCTTCAAGGCTCTGTTTATATGGAAAGCATTGAAAATCCATTTAATGTAATCGACAAAATAATTAAAGAAATTAACGATTTAGGTGTTAAAATAATAATTGTGGATTTTCACGCAGAGGCTACATCAGAGAAAAGAGCAATGGGATTTTATCTGGACGGCAGAATATCTGCTCTTTTCGGCACGCACACTCATGTGCAAACTAATGATAATCAGGTACTGCCAAAGGGCACAGGATACATTACGGATTTAGGAATGACAGGGCCATATTACAGTGTTTTGGGTGTATCACCTGAGATTGTGATTGAAAAGCTGAAAACAAATTTGCCTGTTAGATTTATTAACCCGGATGGTCCTTGTGTTCTTGAGGGCTGCTTGTTTGAAATTGATAATAAAACAGGAAAAACTATTAACACCACTTTGATACGGAGGTAACGATGCAAAAAAAATATATTGCTCTTGCTTTAGTCCTTGCAATAATTATCTCCTGCTTTACAGGCTGTGCATCGCAGACAGAGGATAACAGGACCGTTACAGCTGTTTCCACAACAGCTAAAGAAAAGGATAACTCAACCTTTAAGCTAAGCTACACACAGGCAGACAGCCTTGACCCATTTAAAGCTAAGACGCAAAACAATCAGGTGCTTGCATCTTTGGTATTTGAATCACTGTTTGATATTGATGAAAATTATGAGCCGATAAATAATATTGCCACAGGATACGAATTCACAGACAGCAAAACATTGAGGGTGGATATTGACACTAATCTTAAGTTTTCCGACGGCAGCAGTATTGATACGCAGGATGTTGTTTTTTCAATCAACGCTGCAAAAAAATCTCCTGCCTATGGCAGTGCTTTAGGTATAATTGACTCAGCATATGCTAACGGTAATTCCGTTATTATTGACCTTAATTATCCAAATCCGTATGCAGTTAATCTGCTGACCTTCCCTATTTCATCTGTTGACGATGACAGCGACGGATACCCTATCGGCAACGGCAGATATGCTTATAAAACAGAAAATGAGAAAACTGTATTAAAGGCTACAACCATTAACGGCTTTGACCCGTATATTGCCACAATTTCACTTGTTAATATTGCAGCAGCAGACTCAATCGACAATGCTGTTAATATCGGCAATATTTCCTTTGCCTTTAGGGATATGAGCACAGATACATCAAAGCGTCTGTCCTGTGCAAAAAAGGCAGTTAATATGAACAACCTCGTATTTTTAGGTGTTAATTCATATTCGGGAATTACTGCTAACGCAAAAATCAGGCAGGCAATATCACTGGCAGTTGACAGACAGCTGCTTTGTGAAAGTGCATATTCAGGATATGCAAGCAAGGCGTCGTCAATATTTAATCCTGCCTTTAAGGCTGCAGGCGAAATTAACCTGTTTTCCGAAAATGCAGACACATCAATGGCAAAGCAAACGGTTAATCTAAGCGAGATTGACAGTAAAAGCCTTTCGCTGAATATTTTAACAAACAGTAATGAAAACAAGGTTGCCTGTGCTAATTTAATCAAAACACAGTTAGAGGCAGCAGGCTTTGCCGTTAGTATTGACAAGGTTAGCACCAATGAATATAAAAGAAGAATCAAAAACGGTGAATTTGATCTTTATATAGGCGAAATAAAAATTACCGACGATATGTGCCTGTACCCATTCTTTAGCACAAAGGGTGGAGGAAGATACGGTATAAATCTAAAAAAGCTAAAGTGTGACGATTTGTATAATCAATACCTTTCAGGTGAGGTTGAACTGGGAAAATTTGTTCTTGCGTTTAATGAAGAAATGCCCTACATTCCTTTACTTTATAAGAAAGGTATGATATGCTACACTAAAGCCTTGAAGGGCGATATGCAGGGATACTACGGCAACTACTTTGTTAACATTGACAGCTGGAGCTTTACTCCGTGATACAGTCAATAGCAAGTAATCCCTGTATAACGAAGAAGCAGATTAAGCTTGAATTTATTTTGGAGGTATTCTTATGATTAAGCTGGAAAACCCAAATGGATATATCGAAATCACAAATAATTATTTTGCAAATCTTGTTGGCAGAGCTGCACAAAGCTGCTTTGGTGTTACAGGCATGGTAAACAGCAATGCTTATCAAAACATCAAATCTGCAATTAAAAGCAAGGTTACACATGAGAACTATCACCAGGGCGTTTATGTAAAAAGCGTCAACGGTAATTTGATTATTGACTTGCATATTTCTGTTTCATACGGTGTTAATATTAACGCTATTGTTGAAAGCATAGTTAATAAGGTTAGATATACTGTTGAAGAGGCAACAGACCTTAAGGTATCAAAGGTAAATGTCTATATTGACGCACTTAACTGATTGGAGAAATACTATGATAACCGGTTTAATGTTTCGTGATTCTATAATTTCGGCTGCTAATAATATTGCTAACAGCAGACAGGCAGTAGATGCTTTGAATATTTTTCCTGTTCCCGATGGTGACACAGGCACAAATATGAGTATGACAATCGGTGCTGCTGCAAGAGAAATGACTGCTCTGCCCGACACCTGTACTATTGAGGAGGCATCTGCACAATGTGCGTCTGCACTTCTTCGTGGTGCAAGAGGTAACTCCGGCGTTATCCTTTCGCTTATATTCCGTGGATTTTCAAAGGCATTCAAGGGACTTAAGGAGGCAGGCTCAAAGGATATTGCCAACGCATTTAAGGAAGGTGTTGACGCTGCATACAAGGCAGTAATGAAGCCTACCGAGGGCACAATCCTTACTGTTATCAGAGAGGCAAAGGACGCTGCTGTTGAAATGGCAGGCATACAGGATGAGCCGTTAGAGGTTGCATTTGCAGCTCTTCAGGCAGGTAAGGCAGCCCTTGCAAAAACTCCGGAGCTTTTGCCTGTATTAAAAAAAGCAGGTGTTGTTGACGCAGGTGGACAGGGACTTATCCTTATTTTTGAGGGTATGGAAAGTGTTTGGCACAACGGTGTTATTGTTCAGCCTATTGATGGCGAGCACGGAGTAACGCCTGTTTCTATGCCGTCAAAATCTACTGTTGCCAACGCATCTGATGATATTGAATTCGGATACTGCTCTGAATTTTTAATTGAAAAGGCTGATACTGCCAAGGAAAAGGACCCACTTAAGCTGAGAGCTTATCTTGAATCAATCGGCGACTGCGTTGTTGTTGTTGATGATAACGATATTATTAAGGTTCATGTTCACTCAAATGAGCCGGGTAATGTTATTCAGTCAGCGCTCAAATACGGTCAGCTTATAAATATAAAAATAGACAATATGCGTTACCAGCACGCTAATGCAGAGGTTGGTGTTAAAGAGGGCGAAAAGGTTATTGAGCCTGTTGTGACTGCACCTGAAAACGATTACGGCTTTGTGGCTGTTTGTGCAGGTGACGGACTTACAGAGTTATTTAAGGATATTGGTGCAGATGTTGTTGTTAGTGGTGGACAAACAATGAATCCATCCACAGACGATATTCTTAATGCAGTTATGAGTACCCCTGCCAAAACAGTATTCGTTTTGCCGAATAACAAAAATATTATTATGGCTGCCGAGCAGGCAATTCCTCTTGCACAGGACAGAGAGGTTAGAGTGCTGCAAACAAAAACAATTCCTCAAGGTATTTCTGCTATGCTTTCCTTTGACGATAGCGCTGACCCTGACGAAAACCAAATGGCTATGATGTCTGCTGCCGAAATGGTAGAAACGGCACAGGTTACTTTTGCTGCCCGTGATAGCGAAATTGACGGCAAGGAAGTGCACAAGGGCGAGATAATGGGTCTATGCAACGGCAAAATCAAGTTTATTGGCAACAATATTACTGATATTGCCTTTAAGTCAACCGACAAGCTTTTCAAAAAGAACGAGCATTCACTAATCACAATCATCTATGGCGAGGGTGTTAGTGAGGAGCAGGCAGCAGAGGTTGAAGACAGACTTCAGAGCAAGTACGGCTCTGATGTTGAAATCAGCATCGTTGACGGAGGTCAGCCGATTTATTACTTTATTATTTCCGTGGAGTAAACCATGTTAAATCTTGAAAGTAACATAAAATATATTAAGGGTGTTGGCGAAAAAAGAGCCGAGTTGTTTTATAAACTCGGCATCTTTGATGTTGACTCCCTTATTCATTTTTTTCCAAGAAAATATGAGGATTGGACTGATACAAGGCTTGTTAAGGATACTGCCGACGGTGAAAATGCAGTAATCAAGGCAACAATGATTACACCTGTTAAGGAAAGCCTTATCAGGCGAGGACTGACACTTTACAAATGCAAATTCTCTGACGGTGAGCAAATAATCAATGTTACAATATTCAACAACAAATATCTTGCTAAATCTCTAAGAGTTTATGAGGACTATGTGCTGTTTGGTAAAATTGAAAGAAATTTTACAAGTGCATCAATGTCCTCCCCCAAAATTGAGACTATCGACAAGGGTGTATATATTCATCCCATTTATTCCTCCACAGACAAGCTAACATCAACTGCCATTGCAAAAATAGTTAAAACGGCACTTGACAGTCTTGATACTATTCCCGAAACATTAAGCGACGATATTAAAATAAAATATGACCTTATTTCTCTTGACAGGGCAATCAGGCAAATACACTTCCCTGCTAACGATCAGGAGGCTGCACAGGCAAGAAAAAGACTTATTTTTGAGGAGCTGTTAACCCTTCAATTAGGACTGCTAAAGCTAAAGGGTAACAAAATGAAGGAAACCTCCTTGGTGATAAAAAATGATTTTACCAAGGAATTTTTATCAATGCTACCCTACCGACTGACAGGTGCACAAAGCAGGGCTGTGGCACAATGCGTTAGTGATATGCAGGGCAAATACCCTATGAGCAGGCTGCTTCAGGGAGATGTGGGATCCGGCAAAACTGCCGTTGCAGCAGCGCTTATTTATACCGTTATCAAAAACGGCTATCAATGTGCACTTATGGCTCCTACCGAAATACTTGCGTCACAGCATTTTAACAGCATATCAAAGGCTATGAGGGACACAGGCATTAACATAAGACTGCTTACCGGCTCCGTTAAGGCATCGGATAAAAAGCAAATTAAGAGGGAGCTTATTGAGGGCAAAATTGATTTACTAATCGGCACTCACGCTATTATTCAAAACGATGTTGAATTCAATAATCTTGGATTGGTAATTACCGACGAGCAACACCGATTCGGTGTTAAGCAGAGGGCAAGTCTTGCTAACAAGGGTAACGGTATTCACACCCTTGTTATGAGTGCCACACCTATTCCGAGAACTCTTGGACTTATCCTTTACGGTGACCTTGATATTAGCATACTCGACGAGCTGCCACCAGGTAGGCAGGTAATACGCACCGATGTTGTTAATTCAAGCTACAATAAACGAATTTACAAATTCATCAAGGATGCTGTGGCAAGAGGTGAGCAATGCTACATAATTTGCCCAATGGTTGAGGAAAACGAGGAGCTTGCTGACATAAAATCTGCCCAACAATTTGCCGAGGAATTGTCTCAGGGAGATTTTAAGGGATACAATCTCGGATTACTCCATGGCAAAATGAAGCCAAAGGAAAAAGAAAATGTAATGAAATCCTTTTCTAACGGTGATGTGCAAATCCTTGTGGCAACAACTGTTGTTGAGGTAGGTGTAGATGTGCCTAACGCAACAATTATGGTTATTGAAAACGCAGAGAGATTTGGTTTATCACAGCTTCATCAGCTACGAGGCAGAATAGGCAGAGGAGATAAAAAGAGTTATTGCATACTTGTTTCCGACTCTGAAAGCGAGGTTTCGGTTAACAGACTGATGATAATGAAAAAATACAGCGACGGCTTTAAAATATCCGACGAGGATTTAAAGGCAAGAGGTCCCGGTGATTTCTTTGGAGAAAGACAGCACGGTCTGCCAAAGCTGAAAATTGCCGATATGCTGGAGGATATGGAGATTTTAAGCCTTGCACAGCAATGCGCAGATGAAATACTCAAGGACGATTACAACCTTGATAAAGAAAAAAATAAACATCTTTGCAATTCAATCACAAGGATGTTTAGAGATATAGAGTATTAAAAAAGCCGAGTGTGATTTACACTCGGCTTTTTTGCTTATTATATATTATTTTTTGAGGTCTGCTTTTACCTCTGCAAGCTCCTTTGCAAGCTCCTCAGGAAGTGTGTCGCCAAACTTAGCATAAAGCTCGTCAACACCCTTAAGCTCCTCTTCCCAAGCGTTCTTGTCAACATCAAGAATCTTTTCAAGGTCAGCCTCTGTCATATCAAGGCCTTCAAGGTTAATATCCTTTGCATATGGAAGATAACCGATTGCAGTTTCCTGTGCATCTACCTTACCGTCGCAACGGTCGATAATCCAATCAAGAACACGAAGGTTGTCGCCGAATCCCGGCCACAGGAAGTTACCCTCATCGTCCTTTCTGAACCAGTTAACATTGAAAATCTTTGGTGCCTTTTCAGGGTCAAGTGTTTCACCGATTTCGATCCAATGCTTCCAGTAGTCACCCATATTGTAGCCACAGAATGGGAGCATAGCCATTGGGTCACGACGAACAACACCAACTGCACCTGTTGCAGCAGCAGTTGTTTCAGAGCCCATAATTGAGCCTACGAATACACCGTGGTTCCAATCCTTTGACTGATATACAAGTGGAGTGAGCTTTGCTCTTCTGCCACCAAATACGATAGCTGAAATAGGAACGCCCTGTGGATTCTCAAATTCAGGTGAAATGCAAGGGCAGTTAACAGCAGGAGCTGTAAATCTTGAGTTTGGATGAGCGCCCTTTTCCTCGCTTTCAGCACCGTTCCAAGGATTGCCCTTCCAGTCAATAGCATTTGTTGGTGGGTTCTTGTCAAGACCCTCCCACCAAACAGTGTTGTTGTCAAGGTTATGACAAACATTAGTAAAGATTGTGCCCTGCATTGTTGATTTAAGAGCATTTGGATTTGACTTCATATTTGTACCGGGAGCAACACCAAAGAAGCCGTTTTCAGGGTTGATTGCATAAAGGCGACCGTCAGGACCTTTTCTGATCCAAGAAATATCATCACCTACGCACCATACCTTGTAGCCCTTCTTCTCATATCCCTCAGGTGGGATAAGCATTGCAAGGTTTGTTTTACCACATGCTGATGGGAATGCAGCACAAATATACTTTGTTTCGCCTGATGGCTTTTGAAGACCAAGGATGAGCATATGCTCTGCCTGCCAGCCCTCGTTCTTACCAAGGTAAGATGCTATACGAAGTGCAAAGCACTTTTTGCCGAGAAGCACATTACCACCGTATGCAGAGTTTACGGAAATGATTGTGTTATCCTCAGGGAACTGACAAATCCATCTGTTCTCAGGGTCAACATTACATTTACAGTGCATACCACGAACCCAATCATTTGAATCGCCAAGGCAATCAAGAACAGCCTTGCCCACTCTTGTCATGATGTTCATATTAAGAACAACATAAATTGAGTCTGTAATCTCAATACCAATCTTTGAGAAAGGTGAACCAACAGGACCCATTGAGTAAGGGATGATATACATTGTTCTGCCCTCATATGAGCCTGCTGCGATATTGTAAAGCATTTCGTAGCACTTTTCAGGATCCATCCAGTGATTTGTAGGACCTGCGTCTTTTTCGTTCTTAGTGCAGATAAGAGTTCTGTCTTCAACACGAGCAACGTCGTTTTCTGCTGTTCTGTGAAGGTAGCAGTCAGGAAGAAGCTCCTCGTTAAGCTTAACCATTTCGCCTGTTTCAACAGCCTCTGCCTTCAGAGCGTCAATTTGCTCCTTTGAGCCGTCAATCCAAACAATATTTGATGGCTTAAGAAGTTCAACCTTCTCATCTAACCAAGCAAGCAAAGACTTGTTTGAAGTAAGATTTGTTTCCATTTTATATTCTCCTTTACATAATTTGCAATATAAAAATTATCCCAAGATAATTCATTAAATAGATTATATCAAAATTCAGCAAAAATTCAATAGTACAGCGTAAAATTCATTAAATTGTAACAATAACAATTATAGAGGTTTAATAGTTTTGTAACTCTTGTCAATAGGCATAGTAGCATAAGCATTTAGGCTTTCATCTGCTACCTCTCCCTCAATAAATTCATAATATCCCTGTGACGCAATCATAGCAGCATTATCGCCACAATACTTAAGCTCAGGTATGCTTAACTCAAATGCGTTTTTACTGCACATTTTAGCTGCCTGCTCTCTTAATTTAGAATTGGCAGAAACGCCACCGGCTATAACAATTTTATTAAAATTCTTTTCTACTGCTACTTTTTCAAGATTATCAACAAGGCAATCTACCACAGATTTTTGAAAGGATGCAGCAAGGTCGGGAATAATTATCTCCTCGCCCTTTTGCTGTGCGTTATGAATAATATTGATAACAGCAGTTTTTAGCCCACTAAATGAAAAATCATAAGGACTGTCCGTTACTTTCGGTCTTGGGAAGGTATAGGCATTTTCATTACCCTGTGGACTTAATTTATCAATGCTTACTCCACCGGGATACTCAAGACCCATTGTTCTGCCTGCCTTATCAAGTGCCTCGCCGGCTGCGTCATCACGGGTTTTGCCTATTACCTCAAAATCCGTATAGCTGTTAACTGCAACAATATGTGAATGACCACCACTGACAACAAGGCACAAAAAAGGTGGTTCAACATCACTTGAAATATAATTTGACGCAATATGACCTCTTAAATGATGAACAGGCACAAGAGGCTTGTTTGTTGCAAGAGCAAGTCCCTTTGCAAAATTCACACCCACAAGCAGTGCCCCAATCAAGCCCGGTGCATATGTAACTGCAATAGCATCAATATCGTCCATGGTGCAGTCGGCCTGTGTCAACGCCTCCCTGACTACACCACTGATTGATTCTGCGTGACGGCGAGATGCAATCTCCGGCACAACACCACCGTAAAGCTTGTGTTCATCAAGTGATGTAGCAACAACATTTGATAACACTATCCTGCCGTTTTCAACAACTGCACAAGCAGTTTCATCACAGCTTGACTCAATTCCTAAAATTTTCATTACTTTAATTCCTTTATGTCCTCAAAAATTTTAACATTCTTTATCTCTATATTATACTGAGTTGCTTTTCAATTATTTTTTTAAACTCATTCTTATTCATCAAAATTCCTAGTCATAATAATAGCGTTTTCGGTGGGATTTGAGTAAAAATTAGGTCTGACGCCCACATTTTCAAATCCCATTTTTGTATAAAGGTTAATGGCAGGAGTGTTGCTTTGCCTAACCTCAAGAGTGATAAAATCCATTTGGTTTTTCATCTGCTCATTGATTAGCATAGCAGCTATCCCACGCTGTCTGTATTGTGGCAAAACTGCAACATTAGTAACATATCCCTGGCCGGAGAATATTTGCAGTCCCATATATCCCACAGCTCTGCCATCCTCTACTGCTACTAAAAAATGAGAGGTTTCAATATTTATCTGCTTTTCCAAATCCTCCCTTGACCAAGGGCTTGAAAAGCAGATTTTTTCTATTTCCCAAACATCGTCAAGATGCTTTTTTGAAAGCTTTTCTATTTTCATATATTTTCCTTAATATGTTCTTTTGCCTGCTTCATAAGTCTTAATGACTCACGCAATGTTTCAATATTAGACTGGGTTGGGTTTAGCTTTACTGCAATATATGGCTTTTTACCTGCTGAAAGCGTTACTCTGCCCTTCATAAATGCATTTAAAATTGCAACGGTTTTTAAATCCACATCAGGTGAATAGAACAGCAACGAGCCGTTGCGCTGAACAACATCGGTTATACCTAATTCAATAGCCATATTTCTCAACAATGCAATTTCAATAAGGCCCCAAACGGCAGACGGTGGATTGCCGAATCTGTCTGTCAATTCGTCATAAACATCGTTGGCATCCTCATCATTTTTAATATTCGCAATGCTCTTATACATAGCAAGTCGCTGTGAGGTGGAGGTAATATAGTCATCAGGAATATGAGCATCGATAGCCACATCAATCAGACATTCCTTATCCTCTGCTTCCTCCTTAAGCTCTCCCTTTTCCATAGCAACTGCCTCCTCAAGAAGCTTTAGATACATATCGTAGCCAACTGCCTCCATATGACCGTGCTGCTTGTTGCCAAGGAGTGAGCCTGCACCACGAATTTCCAAATCACGCATTGCAATTTTAAATCCGGAGCCAAACTCTGTGTATTCTCTAATTGCCTCTAATCGCCTTGTGGCAACATCTGTCAGCTCCTTGCCTCTTGTAAAGGTGAAGTAGGCATAGGCACGCCTTGATGACCTGCCGACTCTGCCACGAATTTGATGAAGCTGTGCAAGTCCTAATCTGTCTGCATTTTCAATTATCAGGGTGTTACAATTAGGAACATCTACACCTGTTTCAATAATTGTAGTGCAAACAAGTACATCAATTTCTCCCTGTAATAATTCGTTCCAAACATTAGACAGCTGCTCCTCGGTCATTTTGCCGTGAGCAATTCCTACTCGTGCATCAGGCAATGCCTTTTTAATCTGCACTGCCTTGTGCTCAATAGTATCAATACTGTTATGGAGATAATAGCATTGACCACCACGGTTAATTTCCTTTTCCATAGCCTCTGTCAAAATATCGTTATCATATTCAATAACATATGTTTGAACAGGCTGGCGCTCACCCGGCGCCTCCTCAAGCAAGCTCATATCACGAATACCACTCATTGCCATATTAAGTGTTCTTGGTATTGGTGTTGCCGACAAGGTTAAAACATCAACTCTTGGGAATTTCTCTTTAATCTTTTCCTTTTGGGCAACACCAAAGCGCTGCTCCTCGTCAACAATAAGCAGACCTAAATCCTTAAAGCTTATATTTTTACCTAAAAGCTTGTGAGTGCCTATCAGCAAATCTACATTACCCTGGGAAAGACGCTTTAGTATCTCTCTTTGCTTTGATGGGGTAACAAAGCGAGAAATCATTTCCACATTAACGGGATATGGCTCAAATCTTTTTAACGCAGTTTGATAGTGCTGCATTGCAAGGACGGTTGTAGGCACTAATATGGCACACTGCTTGCCCTCGGTAATACACTTGAACACGGCACGCAGAGCAACCTCGGTTTTGCCAAATCCAACATCACCACAAAGGAGTCTGTCCATTGGGGCAGGCTTTTCCATATCACCCTTGATTTCCTCACTGCACCTAATCTGGTCGTCTGTTTCCTCATATTCAAAGCGCAATTCAAAGTCACGCTGAAGGTCGCTGTCCTCTAAAAAAGCATGACCCTTAGTGCTCATACGCTTTGCATAAAGAGCAATAAGCTCCTTTGCCATATCTTTTACTGAGGAGCGAACCCTTGCCTTTGTCTTTTTCCATTCAGGAGAACCGAGACGGTTAATCTTAACCCTCGTATCCTCCTTGGGCCCAATATATTTTGAAACTAAATCAAGCTGTGTTACAGGCACATAAAGTGTGTCACCCTTGGCATAGCTGATTTTAATATAGTCCTTTTTTACCTTGTTAATTTCTAATGCGTTTATGCCCTCAAATATACCGATTCCGTGAACATTGTGAACAATATAGTCACCAACATTAAGCTCATCAAGGGAGTGGATTGCATTTTTTGATGATACCTTTTTGCTCTTTTTTCTGCTTTGTGATGACCTTGAATGAGTCATTAAGGCAAATTTTATTTGAGAGAACTGAAATCCGGCAAGCATAGTGCCGGTAATAACATTTATAGCCTTAGGCTGAAAGGCAGAGGGATATTCCTCAAAGAAAATCGCATCATATCCCATATCCCTAATATCCTCTGCCAACGCCCTGCCTGCTCTGGCAGTACCTGCCATAATGCAAACAGTGTAGCCACCCTTTACAAGCCCAAAAAGCTCCTCCTTAAGCTGTGTCAGGGTACCATTCCAGGCATTAAAGCTTTGAACAGTAAAGTTAGTTAAGCTTTTAACAGGAGTATCAAAGCTGCCTCTTGGTAATGAATCCATATAAACAGCATTATGTGCTTTGTACTCTTCAACCAGCTCGTTAAAGGTAAGCTTAAATTTATCAAGTCCCTTACAAAGAGTACCATCCTCAACAAACCACTTTAATTCCTCAACATCGAGTCTCTCCTGCTTTATTGCTTTTTCCTTAACTCGACCGCTTTCAACAACGAAAAGCTTGCCGTTAAGATAATCAAAAACACCCTTTGACTGATAGCAAAGTGAGATATATTTATCAATGCAATTTAATATTAAGCCGTTCTTCAGTCTGTCACAATCGGCATAAAGCCTTTCTCTTGCTTTAATAGCCTTGCCCTTCAGTGATTTTGCAATGGTCTCAATTTTATCTGCTAATTTTTCGCCGTTGTCAAAAAGCACCTCTGTTGCAGGCGTAATTTCTACATTCTCAAGAGATTTACTTCTTCTTTGAGTATAAATATCGAAGGAGGATATGGTGTCAACATTATCTCCCCACATTTCAATACGGACAGGCTCATCAAGATAGGGAGGAAAAATATCAATAATTCCTCCTCTGACAGCAAACTGACTTTTACCCTCTACCTGCTCATACCTGCTATACCCTGCAAGAGTAAGCCTTTGGGCAAAGGAATTAACATCTATTTCGTCATCAACTGTAACAGAAAATGAGCGCCTTTTTAATTCCTCCGGTGGCATTGTGTATTGGCAGGCTGCATTGGCAGACATCACAATAGCAGAATAATCACCCTGTAAAATACGAGAAAGAACGCCCAATCTTATATGCTCAAATTCGTGGCTGACGCCTGCAACCTCAACAAATGTCAGCTCCCTTGACGGATAAAGCAACACACCTGATTGAAGCTGTGAAAGGCTCTCCTGTATTTTAACGGCAGTTGCCTCATCAGGTGTAATAATAAAAGCTTTTTCGCCCTGTTGACAAGCTGAGTGAATAGCAAAGCACTTTGCAACATCACAAAGACCAATAGCCCCAACAGGAGAATTGAGGGTATCAATACTCTTGGTGAGGCTCAAAAAATCTTTGCTCTTATTAAATTCTTGAGAAAAACAGGACATACCTTTGCCTTCCCTTTAAGAATTATACAAATTCATTGCTTTATCAATTTCATCATTGACCATAAGACGAACTGCCTTGGTGGTATTTTCAAGAGATAATCTTAAATCAGGCTCCTTCTCCTTTGGAAATCTGCCTAACACCCAAGCAGCTAAATCATATTCGGGATTAGGCTTTTTACCTACCCCCACCTTAACACGAGGGAAGTCCTCACTCCCCAAATGTGCAATAATGCTTTTAATACCGTTATGGCCACCGGCAGAGCCCTTGCGTCTAATTCTTGTTTGACCTACATCAAGGGAAACATCATCATACACGACAATTATTCTTTCAGCAGGGATTTTATAAAATTTTGACGCCTCGCCTACTGCCTCGCCACTGTTATTCATCATTGTCTGTGGCTTCATTACAAGACAACGCCTGCCGTTGATTTTAGCATCACAGATAAGTGCGTGGTGCTTAAGCTTTTTTATATCAAAGCCCTCCTCTCTTGCAAGCAAATCCATTGCAAGAAAGCCGGCATTATGCCTTGTCATTTCATATTTTACACCGGGATTGCCCAATCCTACTATCATATAATCATATGACGCTTTATTAAATTGTTTCTTCCTGTTTAGAAACATTGTCACTATCCTCAACCGTAATTCTTATTTCGTCGGCACGCTTGCCGTCAACTGTTAAAACAACTGCCGTTAATCCGTCACATGAAAAGCTATCGTCCACCTGTGGAATTTTGTTAATATTTTTCATTATCCAGCCGTTAACGGTAGAAATCTCTTTTTCTTCCTTGTAAATATGGAAATATTCGTAAAAATCATCAATGGACATACTGCCCATTACAATATATTCATTAGCGCTTATTTGCTCTATATCATTTTGTACTTCATCGTGTTCATCCCAAATTTCGCCCACAAGCTCCTCAAGAATATCCTCAAGAGTAACAATACCCTCCGTACCACCAAACTCATCAACAACTACTGCAAGGTGAGTTTTGTTTTTTTGAAAAATTCTCAAAAGCTTTGAAATCTTTGTATCGGGTGATACAGCAGGAACAGGCTTTAATATCGTTCTAAGGGATTTTAAATTACGCTTTCTTGCAGACTCGAAATCCCTGTGATGAATAACACCCACAATATTATCAATATCATCAATATACACCGGCAGACGACTGAAATTTGTAGAATTAAATACACGCTCAATTTCGCTTAATGACGCATATTTGTTAACAGCCTCCACATCAATACGGGGTACTAAAATATCACCCACATCTATATCGTCAAATTCGATTGAGGAACGAATAAGCTCACTTTCATTTTCGTCAATTTCGCCACCTGTGTGTGCCTCGTCAACATATGTTTTTAATTCCTCCTCGGTAACGGTATCTTCCTTTTTACCGGTTTTAAAAACAATATTCATCAATCTCTTCCACCCCTTAAAGAAGAAGTTAAGAGGAGTAAAGATTATAATGAAAAATCTGATCACAGGTGTTATGACAATAGCAACCTTCTCGGCCTTTTCCTTGGCATAGGTTTTTGGTGTAATCTCGCCGAAAATCAACACAACTATTGTCATAACAACGGTTGATACAGTTGCACCAAGGTCGCTGTTATCACCTAAAACTCCGGTGAAAAACAGCGTTGCCAAGGAGGTACACGCAATATTAACTATATTGTTGCCGATTAAAACCGTTGAAAGAACAACATCATAATTTTCTGCCAAGGCTATTGCTCTTTCTATTTTTTTATTTGACTTGCCATCACTCATCATCGCCTTTAATTTTACACGGTTGAGTGAGGAAAATGCTGTTTCTGCTCCTGAAAAGAAGGAGCTGAAAAGCACAAGAACTACCATAGCACAAAGTATGCCGGTATTCATATCATATCTCTCCTAAAATATTGTTAATTGCAAAAAAACGTGCAAGTTAAAATCCCTGCACGCTGTTTTGTTTTACTCTGTTTTTTCAAATTCCTTAAACTCTCTGTCCTTATCGGGAATTTCAAAATTATACATATTCTCGTCCTTAACATGCTTTGCAATAAACTCGTCACGGTCAAACAGCTCATCTGCCTTAACCTTCCAAAGCTTTGCAGCATTGATGGTTTTGTCGAAAAATTCGTTAGCAGATTCAGGTGCAAGCATTTCTGTTGAATATGCTCCGGTATCGTGTACCATTTTACTGATAGCGCCGGGGTTATCAAGCATTGGGCAAGGTCTGAGCATATTGTTTGAGAATGGCTGATTTCTCTTATAAGCCATAAAGAGTGGGCTCTTTAACGCATCAAGAACATGGCACTCCTTAATATTAACATTTGAATAATGAACAAACGCACAAGGCTCGCAATCACCGTTTGCGTTGATGTGGAAATAGTGACGGCCACCGGCAATACAGCCCTGAACATACTCACCGTCATTCCAGAAATCAAGTGCAAAGATTGCCTTTGTCTTTCTCCACTCGTGCATCTTCTTATACATTAGTGCTCTTTGCTCGGGTGAAACCATAAGCTCTGTTACAGCACCGTTGCCCACAGGCATATATGTAAAGAACCAAGCAAACATTACGCCTTGCTCAATGAGCCAATCCATATACTCGTCTGATGCAAGAAGGTCTGTGTTTTTGCTTGTATAGCAAAGAGAAGCACCAAAGGGAACGCCTCTCTTTTTAAGGCGAGCCATTGCCTCGCAAACCTTTTTATATACGCCGTCGCCACGACGGAAGTCGTTTTCCTCCTCGTGACCCTCGATTGAAAATGCAGGGATAAAGTTACCGACACGCAAAATCTCATCTGCAAATTCATCATCAAGAAGAGTACCGTTTGTAAAGCTCATAAATACACAATCGGGATTTTCATCGCAAAGACGGATTAAATCCTTCTTTCTCATAAGAGGCTCACCACCGGTGTAAAGGAACATATATGTACCAAGTGCCTTTGCCTCTGTGATAATTCTTGAAAGTGTATCATAATCAAGGGAGCTGTTCTTGCCGTATTCTGCTGCCCAACAGCCCTTACACTTAAGATTACAAGCAGCAGTTGGGTCCATAAGTATAGCCCAAGGCACATTGCAGCCATGCTCCTCAATAGACTTCATTCTCTTTGCGTAGCTATTGATAGCAACATTAAGTGCAGGTGGAACAAGCTTTTCTACCATCTCAATATTAGTATCGCAAATAAGCTTTTTTGCAAATACCATCCAGTTGTTATTAGGGTCATCAAGAACCTTGTGAAGACCTGCATATGTGCTTCTATTAACCTTTTTAACATCTGCCTTTTCAAGCAGACTCAATATTTTCGGTGCGTTTTTATCAAAGTCCTTACGAGCATATTTAATTGCATTTTTAATAGCAACTGCCATTGCAGCTTCTTTGATAGATTTCATAAAAATTCCTCTCTTATCAAGTACGTAAATATATAATTTACTAAACTGTTTTTTAGCAACACTAAAGCAAATATATTCCTTTTGTGTTAAAAAGTCAAGTTAAATTTTAGTCACATTGCAGTTAAAATCTAATTTGAAATTTAAGCCTGTATATTTTGTCTGTTTTATTCTTGTATATATCGTTGCAATGGGCACCCCAGCTATCATAGCCACCAACGCCCTGCTGACGGGCAATAAGACGAACAACTGTTTTATTATATTCAGGCAAATCCTTTTTATGCCAAGCATTCTCAATCTCTTTTGGAAGATAATGACATACATTAAGCTCCATTTGAGGCTGGGCAATAACAGAAAATACCTTCTTTTTTCCTACAACAGATGCATACCTTACACCTGTACGGTTACCACACTCCTGTGGTTTAAGGTAATCAACCCACATATCGTTAACGGTTGTGTTGTAAAGACCTATTTTGGCTGAATTAGCACGGTCAATATAGTTTTCATGTGGTCCTCTGCCAAGATATGTTACCTCCTCAAAATCCTTTGGAAGCTCAAACAATACGGAAACCTCAGGAATTTCAGGCAAGGTATCGTCAGGTGAAAACTGCATATCAATTTCCATACCCTTTGATGTAATGGTATAAACAACAACTGCCTTACTCTCCGGCTGAGTGCATACTGTTGCGCCACCTGTAACAATAACCTTTTTGCCACCTTCAAGAATTTTATAATTCTGTATTGACCATTTTGTGTTGTTAAATATTCCCGGAGTATCGCCTGCATCACGCCAGCAGCCAAGCCTTGAGCCTGCTCTGTTACCCCTGTCATTATCTGTTAACGCACGCCAGAAGTTGAGACGCATCGGTGCTTGGAGCATCTCTTCGCCACCGATTTTTATAGATGTAAGCTGATTTCTTTCTCTTTTTTCAAACCTGATATTAACATCATCGCTGATTATTCTGAGGGAGCCGTATGTATCATTAACAATAAGCTCTGCGTCTGTATCAAGCTCATCATATGTATTATCGAACTCGTTAATAATAAACTGCTCATAGGCAACAATATGACCCTCATCACACCAAGCAGTATCCTCTTTAACTCTAAGCTCTAAATCAAGATAGCACTCAGTGCCGGTTACTCTGCTAAGCTCAAGGTCAATTACGCCCTTTTCCTTAGGTGGAATATCCAACTCTGTAACACCACTGCACAAAATTCCCTTGTCAGAGCTTAAGCTCCAATAAAGCTCATATTCGTTAAGGTTAGTAAACATAAACTTATTCTTGATTTCAATAATACCTCTTTGAGCATCAATAGCGTTGAAGTCAACATTTTGATAAAGCTTTTTAATTTCTGCAAGCTTTGGAGTAACACTTCTGTCACCAAACAGCAGACCGTTACCACAGAAATGACCGTCGTGTGGATTTTCGTTAAAATCTCCACCATATGCAAGGTATTCCACACCGTTTTCATCGGTAGTCATTATGCTTTGGTCAACCCAGTCCCAAACAAAGCCTCCCTGCAGGCAAGGGTACTTATCCCAAAGTCTTGTGTACTCATCAGTTGAGCCACAGGAGTTGCCCATTGCATGTGTAAATTCACAGCAGATATATGGTCTGCCGTCACGACGGGTTAAGGCGTACTCCTCACAATCCTTCGGATACGGATACATTTTTGACTGAACATCGGACAGCTCCTTTTCATCAGGTGCTCTGTCACATTCAAAATGAACAAATCTTGTGGGGTCAACCTTTTTAAGATATTTATACATTTTCTTTGGTGTTTCGCCACCTAAGGACTCGTTGCCCAGTGACCAACAAACAACAGATGTAACATTTTTGTCACGGTTGTATGTTGCCTTAATTCTTTCCATACAAGCCTTTTCCCATTCAGGACGAGAGGCAGGTAGCTGTGGGCAACCGATTATTGTTGACCAGCCTGTACCGTGAGTTTCCATATTATTCTCATCAATAACATACAAGCCGTATTCATCGCAAAGCTCATAAAACCTGGGAGTGTTCGGATAATGAGATGTACGAACTGCGTTAATGTTTGACTTTTTCATCATTTCAATATCATAACGCATTACATCCTCGCTCATATATCTGCCTGTACGGCAATCAAACTCGTGTCTGTTAGTACCCTTAAACACTACTCTTTCGCCGTTGATTTGGATAATACCATCCTTAATTTCAACAGTTCTAAATCCGATTTTTTGGCTGATATATTCAATGGGTACGCCATTGTTTTTAAGCGTTAATACAAGGGTGTAAAGATAGGGACTTTCTGCCGACCAGGGCTTAACATCTGCAACGATTGCCTTTAATTGCGTATTATGATCCTCGTCTGCATACTGTGTATCAAGGGCAACAGTAACACCCTCTGCATCTAATATGCACATATCAAGGCTAAGGCTTTCATATGTACCGTTAGTTTTTACAATAACACTTGCATAGCCGTCATTAAGTGTAACATCCGGCTGTGCCGTTACTGTAAAGTCCCTGATATACTCTCTTTCTGTTGTGTAGATATAAACATCACGAAAGATTCCACCAAGCCTCCACATATCCTGACACTCAAGCCAGGAGCCTGTGCACCAACGATAAACCTCTACGGCAATAGTGTTTGAGCCTTCCACAAGATATTTGGTAATATCAAACTCACTGCGATGGAAGGAGGATTCGGAATATCCCACTCTTTCACCGTTAACATAAAGATAAAAGGCAGACTCTACACCCTCAAAGCAAATTACTACTCTTTTTGAAAGAAGTGCGCTGTTAACATTGATTTTTTTAATATAACATCCAACAGGATTATGCTTTGTAGGAGCATTTGGAGGACAAATATCCTCACTGCCCTCCCAGGGATAACGAGCGTTGCAATACTGACTTTGGTCATAGCCCTGCATTTGCCATGAACAAGGTACAATCACTGTGTCCCAATTATGAGAATCGTAATGTGGCTGCGCAAAATCAGTTGGCTTGTAGGCATAATTTTTATAAAGCTTAAATCTCCATTTGCCGTTTAGCAGCTTGCATCTTGATGAAGAATACCTGTTTGCTGCCTTTGCCTCATCAAAGCTGTCATATGGCATAAAGGTTGCGTGCTGTGGTAGTCTGTTAACTGCTACAATTTCAGGATTTGACTGCCATTCGGTATAACCATCAATGAAATTTCTTTCCATAAATCTTCTCCGTTAGGTTTATTACTGTATAGGCAATAAATAGCAATCCGAACCTGCCAAAAATGCAGAATTAAAGCGACTTTTGAAGTTTTCGCTGTTGCCTTGCGTCAGCAAGGCTTCCATCTCAAAATCCAAAATTCATCTTTACTGCATGCGTTTTTGGTCTGCGAGTTCAAATTGTGCTGATTTGTTCTCAAGCAAACGAAATAAATCCGAACAAGCCTAAAACGGCTTTCTTTCGGCATATTTTTGCTTTTCGTTCTTGTAAGGCGCCAGCCTAACTTCGCCCTCAAAACAAAAATCTGCTCAAAATCAATTCCGTTTTAGGTCGCAGATTTTTTATAAAACGGATTTTTTGTTAGGCAAGGCACAAAACGCAGTTAATCCTTTCGGATTAACGAGT
>CAMFYM010000014.1 GCA_946002045.1 uncultured Clostridia bacterium
TAAAAAAATACCTTTAAATATAAAATAAGCCATCCGTTAGACAAAGTAACGGATGGCTCCTTTTGTTTATTTATCTGAACAAAACATAATTATAGGCTACGCCTACCTCGTTCAAATTGACATATTCATTTGCTGTTAGTGCATTTGCAGTTTGAGAAACGGTAAAGCTTTTTCCGTCACTGCCGAATTTTACACCAAGAGAGTTGGCAAGATAGCTGAAAGCACCAAAATAGTTGTTTTTCTTTGTTTCGGAAAAACGGGTGATGTCAACAGGTCTGCTGCTTGCATAAATAAATCCTGCCCTTGCTTCAAAAGGACATTTTGTAGTAATCTTTCTTGATACTGAGCCGTCACCGTAATACATACCCGTAAACATATAATTGTTCCACTTTTCTCGCTCGCTTTCACTAATATGAACTATTTTGTTTGAGGTATGGTCAGTTACAGCCTTATCAATTATTTCGTTATCATTATTAAAGTCAATTCTTTCAGGCTTGTCCGAGCCTATCCAGCTATTAAGCTTTAATCCTTGTGTTTTATTTGTACTGCTCATATTTTCTCCTTTACTTCAAGCTTTCCAGCATTCTAAAGCTGAGCTTAAGCTTATCATAATCTTCAAACATAAACGGCGTACTGTCCCAGATGTCAAAGCTGAATCCGTCGCCGTCAAAAATCAATTCAACGCAGGGCGAAAGATAATTTTGAATAATCCTGCTAATCTTAGGAAGCAAATGAAATTTGTTCAAAACAGATACTGAAAAATGCATAAGAAAAATTGTGCTACTTATATTAACATTCCCGATACTTTCATTGACAACTCTTTTAAGTTCACCGTCAGTATATTTGCCGAATACTTCACTTAATCCGTCTTTTACAAGCTTTCGCTTATCTTCAATTCCCAATTTGCCGTCGATATTAAGCATTTCACAATACAGAGATAAGCCTTGAGCATTGGCACTATCCGGAAAAATCTCATTAAAATACAAATCATATTCTTCTTTCACCAAATCTATTCCGGCGCAAATTGCTTCTAACTCTGCATAATCATCTGTACCTTCTTCTGCATTTATTCCAAGACTGTTATATAGTGTTCTTAATCTGTTAAACTCATCACTATTCATCAAAGCAATTCACCACCAAATCATCAAGAAACAGGTACCTAAATCTATTGCAGGGAATTACCTCGCCGTAAGCGTCGCTTGAATAAACATTATAGCTGCTTATTCCCTCAATAGAAATAAGCTTTTTTGAAACGGTGTTAATGCCAAGAGCTCTGCCGACACGGCAAGCTGAAGAAATCTCATTTACGGCTTCAGTTATTTTCGACTCGATTTCATCCTTATTAAATCCGGCACGAACGTTTGCCTCAACAACTAAAGAAAAGCTCTGTGGTTCTGCCAAGACAACATCTGTTGTTGTTCCAAACAAATCATCTAAGCCAATGGCTCGTTGAATTTCCTCGGTCTGCTCCTCTGAAAGCGAATTATCCTTCGTTGCAACAGATACCGTTATACTTCCCGGCCAATCTGTGTAAGGTATATAGCAATCAGTAACAAAATCAAGCAATAAAACAGAATTTGCCACTGATTGACTATTTATTCCGTTTGATTTAATTGAATAATTTTTCATTATTCTATCTCTCAGCGAGCTGTCACTTTCCTCGTCATAGCCACCGGTAAAATCGTTGATATTTTCCACTCTGCTTATTCCCACAGGAGCATTTACAAGCACATTGATTTTGCCTGCCTCAACATTATAAGCATAGCCGTTATCAAGTGCCTGAGCATTAACAGATACTGAAGTTTCACCAATATCTATTTCGCATTTTTCAACAGTGACAAACTGAATATACGGCTTGTTTTCAACAGAGCAAACTGTGTTTTGCGCGATAATTATTTTTTCGGCAGCCGGCTCATCAACATAAAATGTTAACACGCCCCTTGCTTTAGACGCAGTTTTTCTTTCACAATTTCGTACCATTGCGTGTCTGTCAAGATTTTCGCCTGTGGCAGTCTGTATGAATGCCTGCTTAAAAATATAGTCGCCGTAGCAGGAAAGTGCGTAAAGCTCGCTTGCCACAGCCTCTAACCTTTTCAGTACAGATTGATTATCCTCTGGTTTTTGTGAGCAACGATTAAAATAAGCGCACTTCATTTCTTCAAGAATTTCGTTATAGGTTTTATTCACAGTGAAATGCTCACCTGCCTTTCTTCATCATTTATCATAACAGTAAAGACTGCATTTTCTTCATTGGTAAAAGCATTTTTTATATACACGCCGTCAAGGTCATCAACTGCCTGACGGGCATATGATAACAGCTCCTTATCATCAATCCTTTTGCCTCTTTCGGCAATCAGGCTGCCAAAATTTTTGTTAGGATAAAAGCTCCCCTGTGGACAGACTAATGCCATTGTGCAATCCTCAAGTACCTGAGTAATAAATTCTTCGTTATATATCATCAGCAACCACTCCGTTTCTGTTAATTTCCAAGCCGTTTATCACCACGCTGCCGTCATTCTTTAAGTGAATATACGCTCCCGAAAGAGAGGTAATTTTAATTTCACCTGCTTCAATATCATTTACCTCCATAAGCACTCCCACTGCAGATTGTTGTCCGTCGCCGTTGGCAAGCATTATTTCCATACCCTTTGGTAATGAAAAGCAGTAACCGTATGGAGCAAACATTTTGATATTTCTTTCTGCTCCCGTTGATACTGCCTCAACCTTTCCCTTGTCGTTAAGAGTGCTTGTGCCTGTTTGCATCTGTTGTGTCTGCTGAGATTTTGCCATTCTTTCACTAATCCACATAGGTAATCTCCTTAATGTCAATTTGTTTTTTTAGAATAAGCCTTGTTGACTCACCCTTTTCGTTAAACACATACCGTTTTTCATTCAATATGTAGTCATCAAAATCACCACTTTTTGAATGATAGCTAAACCTTTGATACAGGCTATCTGTAACCCTTCCTGCAACTACTACCTCCAGCACATTATAATCTGCGTATGATGCCTTCAGCCTTTGCAAAACAGCAGTTTCTCTTTGCCATTGAGGCAATGATGATAGGTTGAGATATTCCTTTCTTTCATTAAAGCCCAGGCTTACATCTGCCTTTGTAGTAAGCTTGTATCCAATATCACTGTTTCTTCTCTTGAAACAGATTTTTGTTAATGGCTCACTTCTGTTAATTACAAAGACTGAAGACAAAATGTTGTAATCGTTAAGGCTTTTTACATCCTTGCTTGCCTCTAACAGCTCAATGGAATTATCAGGAGTTACATAAATGCTTTTTGAAGTTTTTAGATTAACAAATCTGCCTATTGCACCAAAGCAGGAGGTGCCTTTGGCAATCTCATACTTTTCATCGGTGGTGATGGTGGGAAGATTACATGTAAACCCATATGGCTTTGCATATATAAACCAAAGCTGTTTGGCTGTTGGCTTGTTATATGTAAACGGCTCTGCCTCATTATCAACTAAAACAGATGCCGTTGAACGAGCATAAAAATATGTCTCAAAGCCTTTTTCGTTTTCATAAATTCTTTGATTATCGCAATATCCGTTAAAAATCAGATTGCGTCCGTCATAGGCCTTTACACTTACTATTTCTCCCACTGTGCAGATGCCCTTAAACCTAACCCAAATGCTATCGCAGGACACGCCTGCCGTTTGAGTAATGCAAAGCTCTGTGATGTTATCAAGCTCTATTTCCCTGCTATCAACGGTATCAATAAATATCCTCATATGATCACCACTTTTTCACCCTCGCCAACATCAAAGGGTGACTTAAAATCGTTAAGACTCATTACATCATCAACGGTAATTCCACATCTGTCTGCAATATCAAAGGCGTTTTCACCACGCTGGGCTATGGTATAAGCAGCATATCTTTTAGTTGGTTTGCTTTTGCAATCCTCCACAAACTTAAAGCTGTATTGATACGCACCGTTGCTGACACTTCTGCAATATTTGAACTCTGTTAAAAAAGCCTTAATTGGTGCAAATCCCGGAATAAACAGCCAGTCAGAGCTTGTGCCTTTCAGCATATTTTGAAAAAGGGAGCAATACTCCCCACCCTTATCGCCGTGTAGCTCACCCTGTCCTGTTACAATTGTGGGATTAACAAAAACATTTTCACAAAAGCTGTTAGTGCTTATACTGCCCTTGCTTTCACAATTTGTTGACGATAAAACCTCAAGGCATGACGGATTAACCGGAAATTCAAAGCCCTTATATTTAGCCTTCATTTAATTACCTCCTATTACCCTGTCATATCTTTTTTGGTCAAGTCTAATGATTTCGCTAATCTGTTCGGCAATGTTATATTCCTCGTTCATTAAACCACCTCTATTTCGTCATTAAATGTAAATTTCGTTTTCATCACAAAGGCTGCCCTTTCGGAATCTGTAACTATTCTTTGGGCAGAGATTGACACAAGATTATAGCAATAAAGGCATTTACAAAGCCTTGTAAATATTTCCGAAGCTCTTGTAATTTCAGATCTTATGGGAGTGAAAATATCAACGAACACGCTAATCTCTCCTGCGTTATCAAGCTCATCAATTCCTCTTGGACAAAGCTGAATTTCGTCAAGGCCCACAGCCACAATATCACAGCCTAACCGTGTGGGATAATTACTATTCGGATAAGCCTTAATAATCTTAACATCGTTAAAAAAATCATCACTCTTTACAGTGTTGATTATTTGCTCAACAATTTCTTCAATCCTCAAAAGTATCACCCTCCAGCAATCTTAATACAGCCGTATAATAAACCGTCTGTCCCGAAAAAGAAACTCCGTCGGCATTTTTAAATTCATATCTTTTGCCGTCAATCTCTATTACTGCATTCTCTGAAAGCACGGTAATATCGTGGTCATAGGGACCGATATATAAATAATACTTGGATACTCCCTTGCCTATCTCATCATAATTAGGCTCAAATGCAGAGCTTTTCTTTCTCCACAGGTGAGATACATATGCATAAAAGGGTGTTGAAACCCACTCATCATCCTTGATGTAAAGGCTTTTGCCTACCCTTTCAAGCTGTTTTTTAATTAAATTTGCCTTGTTCATATCACACCGCCTTAAAAGCAAAGGTCTTGCTTTTTAACAGGTCACGGCAATCGTCATAAGCATTTTTTAAAAGCTCCTTTGCTATTGTGGCAGAGGACATATCCTTGGAAAAGGATATGTCGCCTGCTTTAAATGAGGTTATGCCGTCATCCTGCTGACGAGTCAAAGCAATTTGGTTCAATGCCTTTACGGCACAAAGATGAATAATTCTCGGGTCATTTTCATAATCAGTGTCATTAAGTGATGAATATACACAGGCAACGGCAGCCTCAATATAGCCTTCAAAATCAGCAATGCTGTCACTGTCACCGTTGAAAATTTTTAACAATTCATTTTTAACCAAGCTGATATTCGTCATTTAATTCATTCCTTTACGCTTCGATAGAGCCGATAACAGCACCTGCGTCACCGTAAATGCTTGAGAAGCCTACGATTGTTGAAATAGTTGCTCTTTCAAGCTGACGGTCAATAAGCTTGTCAAACTCTGTAACAACGCCACCAAGCTGTACCTTTTCAATAGCATAGTTTTTGTCAAGTGCAATAATGCCCTTGTTAGCGATGCTCTGTGTTGTGAATACTTCTGCACCAAAAGGTGTTACGGCATTGCCTGTTGCGTGTGAATTAAGACCTGCAACCGAATCTCTGAATTCAGGCATAGAGATAATCTTTGCAAGGCAATTATGGTTCATAATAAGTGAAGTCATAGTGTAAGGCTGAAATTGTGCCCATGCATTTGCAAAATCAGCAAATGTAATGTCGCTTGAATTAAGGCTAAACTCTCTTGTGCCTTCGGCAGAAGCGATTTCCTTAATAGCCTGCTCAAATTCACAATTTGAAATATATGTACCGATTTTCTTAAGTACAGTTGTGAACAAATCAAGGCGCTGAAACTTAACTGCCTCATATGAAGCAACAAGCATTTTGCCGTGCTTTTGAAGCTTTGTAAGCTTGTCCTTAAGTGTAATGTTAAATTCCGGAAGAGCCTCTCCCTCACTAACGCTTGAAAGGGCAAAATCAATGTTATCGTTGCCCACGGAAATAGATCTGTAATCAAAGCTGTCAATATCAGTTGTTGTGGCAATAATCTTTTCCACCTTATTCTCGTCACAAATTCCTGCATTAACTGCTCTTGAAACATATTCAGGGAAAAGTGCAGCAGAATCAGTAGTAGCAAAGAACTTTGATACAGTGTCTGAGTCTGCTCCTGAAACCTTAATATCAAATCTCTTAAGCTGTCTTTCGTATGCGTCAAGTCCCTCAAGTGAGGTGCCCTTATAATTCTCCGATGGGTCAATCTCCTCAAGAGCCTGTGTAAATGATTTACCTGTTGTGTAAAGTCCTTTTTCAAGTTTAATGTTATCAAATGCCATAATTGTTTTCCTCCTAAATTTTATAATTTGAATAGGTGTTGTTTGATTTGCTCTGTGGCTTTAGCTGTAATGACTCAACCACATTTTTTTGTGACTTTTCAAAAGCCGTTTTAAAAGATAAAAGCTCCTTGGTGGTCATTACCTGTGCAACACCGGCAAAGGTTTTAATATCCATTTGAGGCATTGCCTTTGCGCAAAGGCACACAACCTCATCTGTCAATTTCTTTTTGTATTCTCTGCCCAGCTGAGCATCCTCACCCATAGTATCAATTTTGTCTAAAATTTCCTTGACCTGTGATTTTGATAGCGTAATATTTTCATCACAGTCCTTTAAAGCCTTAATAATATCATTATCTGTCATTATTTCACTGTCCTTTTTTAGTTCAAATGATTTTGTTACGCCTGCCTCTCTTTGTGCCGGCACGGCAACAAAGCTGAATTCATATGCGTCCTTAGTATCGGATAATATGGAAAAAGCCAGCCTGCCCGAATACTCCCTGCCGTTAATATGCTCGCATCTTGAAAGCTTTTTATCACAGCCACAGATTGAGCAAACGCTTTTACCCATTTGGCAGGAAACAGAAACCTCTTTTTTTATTCCTGCCTCAATATCTGTAATGAAGGATTCGTTCTCCTGATTTTTCACCATATAAGCCTTTGCCTTTAGCTGATAGAAGTCCTCTCCGTCGATAGTTTTTCTGCCGTCAACTTTTTCTACCCAAGTATCAAAAATTCTTGCCCTTTGGTCAGAGGATTTCATTGAATGGTCGGCAATTCCTGTTTTTCCTAAGAACTTATCCTTAAGCTCCTCCAATGCCTGAACAGAAAATTTTTCATAATCCCGGTCAACATCGTTGTTACAAAGCGCAACGCTGAAAACATAAAAATCCTCTGCATTAAAATCTCTTCTTGTAAAACGGTTGATTTTTTCAATATCAGTGCTGTCAGGAGCAAAGCCCTTTTCGATATATCCTGCTGTCATTACGTATTCTCCCTTTCAATTTTTTCTGCCTGGGCAATATAGAGCCTTGCCTTTGCATAGTCACATTCATCCTGAAGTGTAATATCATCCCATACAACATCAAAGCCTGTCGCTATACCGTTCAAAGCAAAATACAATTCTGTAATTTTAGTAATAACAGGAGTTAATATTCTTCTGTATGATTCCAGCTCGGTTGTTAAAATATCAGCCTGCTGGGTACTCATACGCTCTGTTGTTGACCAGCTAAGACCAAGCATAAACGGAGGTAAGCCTGTTTTTGCCACTATTTGCTCAAGAAGCTGACGAACAGGAACATCGCTGTTAAGGCAAACATTATCTGCACCGATTACCTGAACACTGACATCTCCTACTGCCACAAAATCCTTTACTCTTGACGAATCCATTGCATCCTTCCAAGCATCGGCAACAGCACTTGCTCTGTTAGCTGCATCCTGACTGTCCTCGTCAACGGATGGCTTACAGATAACTGCATATCTTACATTGCCTGCGTGCTCCCAATTTTGACCTATGGCGTTATATATTTTCATTAAAATATCAGCCAAAAACGGTAATCCCTTCAGCAACGGAGTTCCGCAAAGTCCGTCCGGCTCAGGATTTAAAACCGAATAGAGAATAAGTGACGGATTTGATACTTTTTCGTTTCCTGCATAAAATTCTACATCTATGCCGTTTTCTGCTCTTTTTAATTGTATTTCAGACAAGCTGCTGTTATATAACGCATAAATACCGTTTGTACCCAAAACAATTTCACCAACGGCAGTACCACAGGTTAAAAGCTGATTTAAGTAATTCGATATAAAAGCGTTAATACCTCTTTGATTTCCCCCCACATTTACAGTATTCAAAAAGCTGTTGATTTGGTTATCAAGCACCTGATTGTCTGTTTCAATATGAAAGCCCTGTGTTAATCTAACAATTTTATTTATTGCTGAATCAATAATAGGTATTGCCTCTCGCACCTGTGCATATACTCTTGTTTCACTATTCATAGGTGAATAGGTTGCAAGCTGGTAATACGGATGCTTTGATTTTGATGAGGTTTGCACAGAGGAAGCAGATACAACGCCTCTTGTCCTTTTCTTAAAATTCAATAAGCCCAAAGCCTCAATTCCTTTCTACTGCAAAGGACACAAAGCTATTTTTACTTTCCTGCTTATTTAAAACAGTAGAAACAAAATAACGAATATCGTCCATTGCGTGGTCATTTTCTTTTTTTGGTGCGTCTTTTTTTATGCCGTTATCCCACCTGTAAACAGAAAATTCTCTAATACTGTCTGTGCAACAGGGATAAAAGCGTATCTCGTCATTTTTTAATGCCTGACACACTCTGTTAATTCCTGTCAAAACATCATTATCAGCCTTAATAATTTTGAATTTACCGTGGCGCTTAACTGTTTGAATAAAGGATGCTGCTGACGGATCAATCACAAGTGCCTTAATTTGTCTTGAGCCTGCCAGCTTATCAAGTGCCTTATAATACTCCTCATCCGTTAGCTGAATACCCTTATCACGACTTGAGTGATAGTACTCGTCTATTCTGTACCAGCAATCATCACCCTTACCCCAAAGGCCAAGAGAAAAGGGATTAACAGTGCCGTAGTCACAGGATAGATAGTATTGACTAAAGTCCCTGTCATATTTTTTTACATGACGGTCATAATCAAACATAGGGTAAACAAGTCCGTCGGCAGCAACCCATTTGCCCTCTATAAATCGTTGATAAAAGGCTCCGGAATAAAGACCCTTGTATCTGCTTTTAACAGATTGTGAAAGGGATGGATTATCCTCCATTGTAAAATGAACATAGAGCATATTTTTATCCTTATGCTTTTTAATCCACTCTGTGTAAAACCAATGGTATGGGTGCTCGGGATTGCAGTTAAAAAAGTATTTTGCATTTTCAAGGGAGCATCTTGCAAGTGCCTGCTCCACAAAGGAACGAGGCATAAGTGCAACCTCATCAAACATTACTCCACCCAAGGTCATTCCCTGAATTAAGGAGGCTGATGATTCGTCCCTGCCACCAAAAAGATAAAATCTGTTTTTTACCGACTCTCGTGAGATTTCCAAATAGTTCCTGCTGATTTTAAAATCGCACTTAAAGCCTAAGTCATCAAGAATAGGCAGTAACGGCGTTATTACATTTCGTCTTAGGGAGGCGATAGTCTTGCCACAAAGGGCAAAGGAGGTATCGCCGAAAGTGTAAAACGCCCAGCATATAAATGAAATACTCATACAAAGTGTCTTGCCACTGCGCACGGAGCCATCACAAATAATACCGTTTTTTGTGTGAGCGCTGTTGCTTTTGCACCACCAATTCAAAACGAATAACTGTTTTTTTGAAAACGGAATAAATTTATTCATTCAAATCATCACCAAGCTCCTGCTGTGTGGACAAGGCACTTTTCTCAAGTGCATCATAAAATGAAACAGCTCTTTTGCTGTCGTCGGTATCTAAAGCATCGTTTAGCTTTTCAAGTGCCTTTAATCTGTCAAAAAATTTAATCTCCATACCTCCACCCTTTTGCCTTTTTATTTCGCTGATATTGAATAAATCCAGCTTTGGCAGGGAGGAAAGTATGTTTTCCTCCGACTCAAAAAGTAATGCTACTGCATCTTGAATATCACCAAAGGCAAGACGCCTAAAGCCCTCGGTCACATCCCTTTGAGTCAGTTTTTTTCTTCGTGACATCAGTTCACATCCTTTATCGTTTTTTGCAGAACGAAAAAAACGCTCTGCACTAATGGAGCGTACAGAGCGTTTTTATGTATGAATTACACTATATTTACTTGTGTTTTTGCGAAAATAAATTTATTTTTCCAAAATTATTCGGATTTTATCTATAATTCACATCAAAATCAAAATATCCTTTTTATCAATTTTGATACAAGCTTATCATATCCAACAAGCCTTTTCAGCAATTCTACAAAAATCGAAATAGCTAAGGTGATTGCCAATAAAACAAACGGAATAAGTATTGCGTATTTGAAGGAATAGATAAAGTCCTTAAGATATACCCATCTTATAAATGTGTGAATTAAAAAGATATTAAGTGAGTGACTGCCGATATACATCAAGGCATAATTTAAAATCGGTATTCTCCTAAAATATCTGTTACAGAATAAAATTACTATAACAGGAGCAATGCAATAATTAAACTCCCAAAGATATTTCCTTCCAAGCCTTTGAGTAATATATACAATTAAGCCAAACAAAATTATATATACAAAGAACAGCAGGATGTCCCAAATCACCTTATACTTTTTAAATGGATTGATATTCATTTGCTTTTCAAACAGATTGTATTTTGCAAATGCCATACCTAAAACATATGCAAGGGCAAAGGAAAAAATATTCTTTGTGCCCGGAAAGCCTATATTTGCAACTCTCGGCAGCAGGATAATCATTAGTCCCATTACCACATATCCAAATCTTTCGCTGATTTTAAATATCAGTGGGAAGAACACTATCATTACAACAAGAGCGCTCATATACCACCATGTACCCACCAGCATCGGAGTTTCAAAAATATGAGCAACACCTAAAAAATCTAATATTGCATATAGCCAACTGCCATCCATTTTTGTAGGTGCAGATACATACACACGATAAGGCAATCTGTCAACAAGATAGGTTGTTATAAAAACAAGAACATACACTACCCAAAAGCCACTTAATGCCTTAACAAGCCTTGTACCTGTCCAATTAAATACAGACCTGCTGTTAAATTCAATATTACAAATTGATTTATACAGTCCGTATCCGGTAATAAAAACGAACATCCCTACACAAAGCTTAAAGGTATCACATATCAAAATAGGATAATGGGACGAGGTAAAAGGGAAATAGTTAATATCATAGCCCTTAACGCCTGTTGCCATTATGCAATGATGAAACATTAAAAGAATTATTGCAACACCCTTAACGAGCATTGAATCGTATGTAGAAAAAGAGCTTTTGCTTGATGCTTTTAAAACATCGGATTTTTTTATAATCATAAAAACACCTCTATGATTATTTTAAATTTTTAACCTCTTCAAACTCACAAACAATTTCATCTGAAGGCTTTGGAGTAACAAGTGAAACTATAATGTTTACTACAAGGGCAATTATAAATGCAGGTAAAAGCTCATAAACATTAAGCACATCTGCAAGACCTGCAATAACATCCTTCCATACAAATACCATTACGCCACCGGCAATCATACCTGCAACTGCACCGTATTTGTTAGAACGCTTCCAGAACAATGCAAGAATAACAACCGGGCCAAAGGTTGCACCAAAGCCTGCCCAAGCAAATGAAACAATGTCGAATACAGATGAATTAGAGTCCCATGCAATAATAACGCCGATAACGGAAATAGTAATAAGAACAGCTCTTGCAACAATCATTTCTGCCTTTTCGGAAAGCTTAATTTTGAAAAGTCCACCAAGAATATTCTCTGACACAGATGATGATGCAACAAGCAACTGACTGTCTGATGTTGACATTGTGCAGGCAAGAATACCTGAAATAATTAAACCTGCAACAAGTGCAAAGAATATGCCGTTTTGTGAAAGAAGATTTGCAATTTGAATGATAATTGTTTCGCTGTCCTGAAGTGGTGCGATAGCCTTGTTTGATACCATACCAAGACCGACTACGCCAACCAAAATACCAATGCTCATTGCAATCACTACCCAAACAGATGCAACACGACGGGAAAGCTTAATCTTCTTCGGGTCCTCAATAGCCATAAATCTAAGCAAAACATGAGGCATACCGAAATAGCCAAGTCCCCAAGCAAGAGTTGAAACGATTTTGATTGCATTATAAGGTGTTGAACCACCGGTGGTGACATCGTGAAGATTGAACATTGAAAGATAGCCCTTAAGGGACTGAGCATTAAGGATAACTGCGTCCCAGCCACCTGCCTGATTGATACCGAAAACAAGTACAACCACAAGTGCAATAGTCATTACAATAGACTGAACAAGGTCTGTTGTTGACGCTGCATTAAAGCCACCAAGAGATGTATAGCCTACAATAACTATGGCAGACACAATCATTGCAATATGGTAATCAACACCAAAGAGTGTGCCGAAAAGCTTGCCGCATGCAGCAAAACCTGACGCTGTGTAAGGAACAAAGAAAATAACAATAATTACGGCTGCAATAGCCATAAGCAGATTGCTTTTTTCATTATATCTTTTTGAAAAGAACTCCGGAATTGTAATTGCATTACAATGTGATGAATAGTTACGAAGTCGCTTTGCAACAATAAGCCAGTTAAGGTATGTTCCCACAGCAAGACCGATTGCAGTCCAGCCGGCATCGCATATACCGGTTACATAAGCAACACCCGGTAAGCCCATTAAAAGCCATGAGCTCATATCCGAAGCCTCGGCACTCATTGCAGTTACAAGCGGACCAAGCTTTCTGCCACCAAGATAAAAGTCGCCTACATTATTTGTGCGTTTTGAAAATTCTGCGCCGATGAGCACCATTGCTGCCAAATATACAACAATAACAATCATTATACAAATTTGCGCTGTTGTCATAATTTCTCCTCCAAAAAACAAAATAGAGTATTGCAAAAATACAATACCCTATTTTAACAAATTATACTATAAATGTAAAGATTTATATTTTTATATCCTTACTGCGCGCTTTTGCATTAACAATAATTATACCAACAGATACAAGTGCCAATGCCAAAACAGTATTAACAGCTGATGCTCCAATGCTTTCCTTTAACAGCAAAGCAGAAAAAATACAACCAAACACAGGAGTCATAAAGCCGAATACTGCCACCCTTGACACATCGTTATACTTAAGTATAATTCCCCACAGTGTGTACGCTGTTGCAGAAAGGAATGACAAATACACCAGCAGTATTACGCCCTTAACACTTACAATGCTAATCCTTCCACCAAAAAGATAACCGAAAATCACCATTACAATTCCTCCAAAAAGAAACTGATAGCCACTTAAGGTAACAGGATTTTCCTTTTTTGAAAACTGCTTTATCATCACTGAGGATACGGCATAGGACAGTGCAGAAAGCAAAACAAAGCTATCACCTAAAAACGAAAAGCCCTCCTGATGTGATGCTGATGACAGGTTTATTATAACCGTACCGGCAAAGCCAATGGCACAGCCAACAAGCTTTTGTGCCGATAACTTTTCATCCTTAACGGCAAGACACGCCAAAAGCACTGCAAAAAATGTACCTGCACTGTTAATTATTGAGCCCTTTGTACCTGTGGTATTTGCCAGCCCAATATAAAAGAACACATATTGCAGCACTGTTTGAAATAACGCTAACGCACCTACATAGCCTATACTGTTTCTTTTAAAATAAAGTATTCTTTTTGACAAAGCACTGCCGAGCACAATAGTCAGCACACCTGCAACAGAAAATCGTAAGCCTGCAAAAAGTATTTGTGATGCCCAATCCCCTGACTCAATGACAAAAAGCGAATACCCGATTTTTATACAGGGAAACGCACTGCCCCAAAGAGCACAGCAAAATATTGCAATCAAGCCAACCACAAGGGGATTTTTCAGCACCTGTTGTGTTTTACTGCTCATTATTTTGTGGTTGAGCCGAAGCCACCGTCTCTTACACCGTCAGCATCGTCATCAAAGGTAATACCAAACTGTGTAAAAATGCCCTGTGCAAAGCCGTCACCGGCAGCAACCTCTGCCTTATGTCCCTCATCGTGAGCATCACAGCTAATCTTAATCATAATATGACCCTCGTTAGAGGAATTATAATAATCAGAGTCTATAATACCTACTGTGTTATCAAGCTGACATCTGTGCTTAAATCCTAGACCTGAACGAGGATAAATTGAAAGCACCCAGCCGTCATTGATTTTTGAACGGATGCCTGTTGGTACAAGAGTAGATTTACCTTTTACAAACTCAATATCGGCAGGAGCATAGAAGTCATATCCGGCAGAGCCTGTTGTTGCTCTTTTTGGCAGCTTAATACTATCATAGACTGCCTTTACATCCTGTGTTTCAGGGAAATTTTTAAGCCAATCCTTTTCAAATTGTTCAAAGGATACCTTTTCAAACTGTGCAATTCTTTCCATATAAATTTCCATAGCCTTTCTGGCTACAAATAGATTATTAAAAACTCCTAACGCCTTATTGTAGCCGGATAAGGCGTATAATGGAAATTTAGCCGTCTCAAAATTATGCCACAGGCAAATTTTGAGGGCAATACAATCGGAATAGTGTGATTTTTCACACTATTCTCCTAAATTTTTTTATTTCCCGTATATTTTAACACATATAAAAAAATAAAACAATCCCATAACCGAATAACAGCCGTAGGATTGCTTGCTTTATAGGCCGAAGCTTACACTCAATGCCTGATTTACCTTTCCCATATCGCCGGTGTCAAGGCTCCCCATCTTTTCCTTCAGTCGCCTTTTGTCAATAGTTCTGACCTGCTCCAAAAGGACTATACTGTCCTTTGCCAAGCCACAATGCCTTGCATCTACCTCAATATGAGTGGGCAGATTGTTTTTATCCTTTTGGGAGGTGATGGCAGCAGCAATTACTGTTGGTGAAAATTTATTACCCACATCGTTTTGAACGATAAGTACAGGTCGCACGCCACCCTGCTCCGAGCCAACAACAGGACTTAAATCAGCATAATATATTTCGCCTCGTTTAATTATCAATTAAATCACCTTCAAATATTAAGCGTCTTTTTTGTGTTTTTTATCTTCAAAAATAGCATTGCCAATTTTTATCCGTCCTATTCCATTATATGTATTTTCTTTATTATGTTTTTGTCAAAGTGAAAAATTTATCATATTATGAAATATATCACAATAAAGGAGAGATACTGTGGAAAATTATGTTGACCTTTTTAAGCCAAGCTTCTTAAAAAAAGAGCAACGCCCTGCTTTGCCTAAGGATGCAGCAGTAACAATGGCGTATATTCCTTTACAGCTTGAGCTAATCACATATGAAGACTCAAAGGGACTTGATAACGGAACAATATTCCCTGTCCTTAACAAACCATTTAAAGGAAAGTGGGTTAAAGAAATATGAATAAAACAAAATTATTAAGACGAGTCAGCGAGCTTGGCTTTGCTATGCACGAGGTAAGACTGTTTCTTGACACTCATCCCGATGACCCTGATGCACAGCAAATGTTTGACAAATACAAGAAAAAATATGACGCAGTTAAGGCAGAATATGAAAAGCAATTCGGTCCTCTTACTCTTAACGGATATAACAGCGACGAGTGGCTAAAGGACCCTTGGCCTTGGGAAAATCACTAAATGAATAAGCTCTCTTTAGGACACCCCAAAGAGAGCTTATTGTTTATCTTGCAATATATAATTTTTTGACTTGATTTCTTGCCTTTTCCTCAAGAGTGTCATTAAGAGGTGTCAGTTCAACATTTGAATATTTATTCTCTAACGCTTTCTTTATGAGCAAATCGGCAAAATCCGGATTTTTAGGAAGAACAGGGCCGTGGGAATATGTGCCGAAGGTGTTTTTAAATCTTACGCCCTCTGTGCCGTCCTCGCCGTTATTACCGTAGCCCTTAATCATTTTTCCAAGAGGCTCAACCTGACTGCCGAGGTATGTTCTGCCACTGTGATTTTCAAAGCCTACAACCTCTATGCCCTCCTTGGTCTTATAGGCAAAGTTGCCTATCATACGCTCCTCCTTGCCCTCAGTATAAAAATCCAGAGCACCAAGATATTCAAGCATTTTGCCGTCATATGTTTTGTAATACTTTCCCAGCATTTGGTAGCCACCACAAATTGCAAGAACAACTCTTGAACCGTGTATAGCCTTATTTATTTCAACATCCTTACCCTTTTTTAAATCGTCAAGCAAAACATCCTGCTCAAAATCCTGTCCTCCACCAATAAACAAAATATCATAGTCATCGGCATTAAAGGACTTACCCATTGTGATTGCGTCAGTTTTTACTTCAATACCACGCCTTGTCATTCTGTCTGTTAAGGCAATAATATTACCACGGTCACCGTAAAGATTAAGCATATCAGGATAAAGATGTGCAATTCTAATCATCATTCCCAAAATTCCTTACCTCCTAATCTTTTGGCAATAACAGGGCGCATTGTCATCATTGATGTATATGTGGGTACAATATAAACATCGTTGCCCTGCGCCTGTGCAATATCAACAAGGGTATTGTAATCCTCATTTTCTATCACCTGTATTTCACGGCCGTTGGTGCCCTCATACTTAACTCTGACAGCCATATCGTAGCAGCGCTTACCACACACATAAAGATTTTTTACATTATCCTTTTTGAATATATCACAAAAATCAACATCCCAAATCCAACTAATATCTCTGCCGTCTGCTGCATTATCATTGAGGGACAGAATAAGTGTAAAATCGTCGTCTATTGATTTTAGGAAATTCATTGTTTGACTAAAGCCTGCCGGATTTTTAACAAGAATAACATTTATCTTATTATCGCCACAGTCAAACTGCTCCATTCTGCCAAAGGCTCCGTTAAAGCTTTCAAGAGCAGAATAAATAGTCTTGTTATCAAGACCGATAGCAGATAATGCAGAGGAGCAGCCAATAGCATTATATATGTTATAAGCACCACCGATATTGATTTTTGTAATATTTTTATCACCGTTAAAATCTGTTACTACGATAGAATGATTGGGCTTAAGCTCCTCTACCGAAATAACCGAAAAATCAGGCTGAGCTCTTTTGTAGCCACATTCGGTACACTCAAAGCCACCAAGATGACCGTAGGTGTGATATGAATATTTGTACTCGTGCTTACAGAAAATACAATACTTTGCGTCTGATATTTCAGGCTCCTTTGCATCCTTATCAAAGGGTACATTAACACCATAGGTAACGATTTTATTAGGAATTTCCTTAGCCATAGAATATGTTAATGAGCAGTCAGCATTAAGGCACACAACAGCCTCCGGCAAATTCTTAATTGACTCCTTAATTGCATTAAGTGTATGAGTAACCTCGCCATATCTGTCAAGCTGGTCACGGAACACATTTGTTACAAGAACAACATCTGCTCTAATATATCTTGATACCTCTCTAAAGGCATTTTCGTCACACTCAACAATGGCATATTCCTTTTTACATTTACCTGTTACGGAGGAATTCATAATAAAGGACGCTGTAATACCGGTAATTAAATTTGCACCTGACTTGTTAATAAAATAGGTTTTGCCTGCTGTTTTTAAGCCCTCCTCAATAATTCTGCAGGAGGTGGTTTTACCGTTTGTACCTGTAACAATTATAACCTTAACATTTTTTGAAAGGTCAGACAAAACATTCCTCTTCACCTTTAGGGCAATTCTACCTGGCAGGGTTGTTGCTCCTCTGCCTAATTTTTGTAAGACAAAATGAACAAATCTGCATACAAGACAGCTTAATAATACTCTCAACAAATCACATCCTTAACTATATTTATGATTGATAACTGCCTGTTAGCAGCTTATTTTCTTCTTTGTGGAGGAGGGAGATAGTCGTCGGGTCTGTTCTCTATTTCCTCAATTCTTTTTGCCTTTTGCATACGGCGCTTCTTTTTCTTTTGATTATTGCTGACAACAAGCATAAAGTATATAATTGCCAAAAGCACAATTACCACTAATGCAATTTTAACAAAGGTTGAGCCGAAAAACGCCTTAATCGCATTTATCACCTTTAAAAAGGTTGACAGCTCAATATCATTGGCAGCCACTAAATCCACTGTCGCAACCACTTGGTCACCGTAAATAATTTCTGCCTTGCAAACATCCTGACCCTTTAACACAGGCGCCTTAAGGCTTTCAGGCTTATCAACTGCCTTGATGATAACTGCTGATTTATCGAGTGATGCAGGTACAATTACATTAGTGTCAGCCTTTGCCACAAGCTGAACACTGTCTGCATCCTTGCCATCCTCAACTGCTATCTCTCCTATTACCTCGCTATCGCTCACTAAGGTTGTATATTTTAGGCTATCGAACGCCCACTCAAACAATGATTTAGCGTCAATAAAGGAGCACTTTGACTCATAGGGCTCTCCGTTAATGGGCTGACGGGGGGATTTCATAACAACAGCAAGATAATTGTAGCCGTCCTTGGAGGCTTTGGTAATTAAGCAGTATTCTGCCTCCTCGGTTGAGCCTGTTTTAATTCCCTGTGCGTATTCATAGTAATATGAAACATAGCCGGGGTGAAGCATAAGGTTTGTATGACCCAATGTCATATTTTTATACTTAATATCTGTTTTTGTGGAATACTTAATAAAGTTAGGATTTTTAATGGCATCTAATGTAATAGTTGCCATATCCCTTGCAGTTGTGTAGTGATTTTGGTTATGAAGTCCGTCGGGATTAACAAAGTTTGTGTCCTTACAGCCTAATGACTTAACATACTTATTCATTTCATCAACAAAGGCAGCAGTGGAGCCGGAAACATACTCGGCAAGCACGTGACAGGCATCACAGGCAGAATATACCATTGTGAGATATAAAAGCTCATCAATAGTTAGCTCGTCCCCAACCTCTATTCCTGCAACCTGAGCACCTGTACCGAGAGTTGCGTCGAATGCCGACTGGCTCATTTTTGTTTTTGCATTTAGGTCCTTAACATTATTAAGCACAACCATTGCAGTAACAATTTTTGTTAATGATGCAGGATAAAGTCGTTTGTCCGAATTTTTTTCTGCAACGACAGGATGATTATCGTCATCAAGATTTATCAGCATATATGCCTCGGCATATATTTTTCTATCAGGCTTATATGTAGCTGCATTGGCAGTAAACGGCACACATAACACCGTTGTGAGCATAATAATTATTGCTAAAACAGAAGAAAGTGTTTTTTTCATAGACTTGACACCTTTAATTGAAAAATATATTATAATAGTAGTTTATCATTTTTTATTAAGAAT
>CAMFYM010000015.1 GCA_946002045.1 uncultured Clostridia bacterium
CAATCATCTCAGGCCATGTTTCAAAGGTTTTTCCTGCACCTGAAATTGCCTGATATGTGCATACAAGAACATTTTTTACACCGAATTTTTCGTGAAGTGGGAAGATTGCAGGAACATAAGACTGAAGTGAGCAATTTGATTTAACTGCAACAAATCCTCTTTTTGTTCCAAGTCTTTTTCTTTGAGCAGGAATGATGTTGATATGCTCTGCATTAAGCTCAGGTACTACCATCGGAACATCAGGAGTGAAGCGATGCGCACTGTTATTTGAAACAACAGGACACTCGTGCTTTGCATATTCTTCCTCAAGTGCCTTGATTTCGTCCTTCTTCATATCTACTGCACAGAATACAAAATCAACCATTGATGTGATTTTATCAATATCATTAGTTGCGTCCATAACAACAATATCAGCCATTGAAGCAGGAATATCTACATCCATACACCACTTTTTGCCAACTGCGTCTTTATATTTTTTACCTGCACTTCTTGAAGAAGCAGCAAGACAAACAACATTAAACCATGGGTGACCATCAAGTAAAGTAGCAAATCTTTGACCTACCATACCTGTTGCACCGACAATACCAACATTGAACTTTTTTTCCATAATTAAATCTCCTTAAAAAATACCTTGTAAAACAAGATGTTTTGCAATATAATATATAATTGCTGAATTTGATAATTGCGTTTTAACAAACATCTAATTCATATTCGCTATATATAATATCACTTATTATATATATATGTCAATTACAAATTATGGAGAAATAGATGAAAACTTCTGATTTTTACTACGATTTACCTGAGGAGCTTATTGCACAGACTCCCATTGAGCCAAGAGATTCATCAAGACTGATGATTTTGAATAAGACTACCGGTGAAATTGAGCATAAAATTTTCAGTGATTTAATTGATTATTTGAATGAGGGCGATTGCCTTATTCTTAATGATACAAGAGTAATTCCTGCAAGAATATTCGGTGTAAAAAAAGAAACAGGTGCAGTTGTTGAATTTTTACTGCTCAATCAAAAAGAAAATAATGTTTGGGAATGTCTTTGTGGTCCCGGAAAAAGGGCAAAAATAGGTACTGAATTTGTTTTTGGTAACGGTCAGCTTGAATGCACAGTCGTTGATATACTTAATGATGGCAACAGAATTGTTGAGTTTAAGTGTGATGGTAATATTTTTGCAGTTCTTGACGAAATAGGACAAATGCCACTACCACCATACATTAAAGAAAAGCTTGAAGATAAGGAACGCTATCAAACTGTTTACAGTGAGCATTTAGGCTCAGCTGCAGCACCTACTGCCGGTTTACACTTTACTGCCCAAATGCTTGACAAAATTAAGGCAAAGGGTGTAAATATCGGTTATGTAACTCTCCATGTTGGGTTGGGAACATTTAGGCCTGTTAAGGTTGATGATGTTACAAAACACAATATGCACAAGGAGCATTATGTTATGCCTGAAGAAACGGCACAGCTTATCAATACTACCCATAAGAATGGTAAAAGAGTGGTATGTGTCGGTACAACAAGCTGCCGTACTATTGAGTCGGTTGCCACAAAAAACGGCTGTATTTGTGCTGATGAGGGCGATACTGAAATATTTATTTATCCCGGATACAAGTTTAAGTGTATTGATGCACTTGTTACCAATTTTCATTTGCCTGAAAGTACACTTATTATGTTGATTTCTGCTTTTGCAGGCTTTGACAATGTTATGAACGCTTATAATATTGCAGTTGAAGAGAGGTATAGATTTTTCTCCTTCGGTGATGCAATGTTTATATATTGAGGTAGATTATGTTTAAACTTTTAAAAAAAGAAGGTAACGCAAGAAGGGGAGAGTTCAAAACAGTACACGGTACTGTTCAAACTCCGGCTTTTATGAACGTTGCAACTTCAGCTGCAATTAAAGGTGGCTTATCAACTGAGGATTTGAATAATATAGGTTGTCAGGTTATGTTATGTAACACCTATCATTTACATGTAAGACCCGGTGATGACTTGATATATGAAATGGGAGGACTTCACAAATTCACTAACTGGAGCAAGCCTATTTTAACCGACAGTGGTGGATTTCAGGTATTCAGCCTTGCTAAAATCAACAAGATTAAAGAGGAAGGTGTTACATTTAATTCTCATGTTGACGGCAGAAAAATTTTTATGGGTCCTGAGGAGAGCATGCAAATTCAATCTCACCTTGGTTCAACAATTGCTATGGCATTTGATGAGTGTGTTGAAAATCCTGCCACACCAAAATATGCAAAGGAAGCTTGCGAAAGAACGCTTCGTTGGTTAGAAAGATGCAAGATTGAAATAGACAGGCTTAATTCACTTGAAACTACAATAAATAAAAATCAGATGCTTTTTGGAATAAATCAAGGCTGTGTTTACGATAACCTTAGAATTGAGCATATGAAGGAAATTGCTAAAATGGATTTGGATGGATATGCTATTGGTGGTCTTGCTGTGGGAGAGCCTAAAGAAGATATGTATAGAATTATATCTGCCGTTGAGCCTTATATGCCGGAAAATAAGCCAAGATACTTGATGGGAGTCGGTACTCCCGGAAATATTCTTGAAGCAGTTAGCAGGGGAGTGGATCTGTTTGATTGCGTTATGCCAAGCAGAAATGCCCGTCACGGTCAGTTATTCACTAAAACGGGAATTATCAACATTAACAATGCCAAGTATGAAAAGGACAGTAGTCCTATTGATAAACAATGTGATTGTCCTGTTTGCAGGCAATATTCAAGAAGCTATTTGCGTCATTTATTTAAGAGTAACGAAATTTTGGCTATGCGCCTTGCTGTAATGCACAATCTTTATTTCTATAACAATCTTATGAGTGAGATTAGAGAAAGTCTTGAAAGTGGCACTTTTAACGACTACAAAAATGAATATTGTGTAAAACTTGACACAAGAATATAGAAAACACTTGCAAAATTATCTTATTTCAAATATAATTATACATAGTTTATTTAGGAGGAAATTTTATGAATACAATTTTATTATTTGCACAGGCATCAGGCACAAGTGCTAACGGTCAGCAAAATCCAATGACAATGATTATTATGATGGTTATTCTTTTTGCTGTTATGTATTTTGTTATGATTAGGCCACAAAAGAAACGCCAAAAGGAAGAGCAGGAAATGCGTTCTTCACTTGAAATCGGTGACGAAATTGTTACTATCGGTGGTATTGTAGGCAAGGTAGTTACTGTTCGTGAAAACGATTTAGTTATCGAAACAGGCTCTGACAGAAACAAAATGAAGATTGAGCGTTGGGCTGTTAACACAAACAGAACTAAGGCAGAACAGCATCAAAAAGAGGTTGAGGCAGCTCGTGAGGCTGCTAAAGCAAAAAAGGCTGAAAAGAAAAAGAAGAATGTTGTTGACGAAACTAAAGAAAAGTAATCAATAATGTTATAAATTTTTACCCCTCTGAATATTTATATATTCGGAGGGGTTTTTTATGCCTAAAAATTCAGCAAGCAATATTAAAGGACTTTTAATTAACTATACAGTTAGAATAGTTCTAACTACGGTATTAAGTGTTTTTGTTCAATCGCTTTTATTTTCTTTTATTGTTTTGCAATTTGATATTGATTTAGAGCTACTGAAGTATTTCGGAGTTATTATAACAATTCTTTCGTCAATAATTATTTCTTATGTCAGCACAATAGGATTTAAAAATAATGTGATGCTTCTTTCAGTAATTTCGGTAATACCATTATTGCTCCTTTCGATTATTAACTTTGCAGTAAATAACGGTAGTACAACAGCTATTCTAATCAAAATCCTTGGAATAATTCTTTGTTCAATATTAGTTTCTGTCATTAAAGTAAGTAAAAAGTTAAGGTGACGCTATGGAAGAAGAATTATTTTCGATTGTGGAATCAAAGCCTGAGCATAAAAAAATCAATATCAACATAAGTGATTATAAATCCTTTATTTACACAGGCTTGTTCTATACATTCGGTCTGTTTGTAGGTTCATACTTATACAAAATTTCGAATAACGATACAATAAACGAGCTATTGAAGCTGAAGGAAGAAAGTGTAATCACATTATTTACGCAAAATTTTTGCATATACTTTAGCATATTTTTAATCATTGTGTTTTTGGGTTTTTGCATAATAGGGTATCCGTTCATAAATATTATACCCACTGTAATAGGAATATCTACCGGAATAAGAATAGCATATTTGTATTTGAATTATTCGGCAAAGGGGATAGGGTACTCAATTTTAATGGTAGTGCCCTATGCAGCGCTGTTTTTTACGGTAGTTGCATTTGGAATAGAAGCAAGTACAAATCTTTCAAAGCAGCTAATGAATATTACCAAAAACGAATCTAACGGCTTTGATTTAAGAGATTATATAAAAAAATATATGATTTTGGCAGTATGCATTGTTATTAGTGCAATATTAAATGCTTTACTTAATAATCTGCTTTACAGCGTTGTTACCATTTAGGCTTTTCTTTTGAAAGAGGATTTGATTGTATAGCTTTTTTTGCTGCATCATCACTAATGTGTGTGTATATTTCTGTTGTGCCTAAATTTTCATGACCCAGTATCTCCTTAAGAAGCAGTAAATCCACATTACCGTGTTGATACATCAGAGTTGCTGCAGTGTGCCTCAGCTTGTGAACTGACAAGCCTCTGTCACCAAGACCTGCCTTATTCAAATAGGTATATACCAAGTGTTGTACTGTTTTAGGGCTGATTCTTTGATTTCTTGTGCTGAGGAATAATGCCTTGTCCTTGACGCCGTCATGTGGTCTTACCTTCATATAGTTAACAACAGAATCAATGCAGGCTTGATTTAGATATATTGTTCTTTCTTTATTTCCTTTACCTGTAATCACTAACGATCCATCATCCTTAATGTCGTTATAATCTATTGAAACAAGCTCACTCAGTCGCATACCACAATTCAAAAAAAGCGTAATAATGGCATAATCTCTTTCCTTAAATTTACCGTCAACAACCGATAATAGGCGTTCTGCCTCCTCTAAAGTAAGGTATTTAGGAAGTGATTTTTTTGTTTTTGGTGCATCAAGGCTCTTCATAGGATTATTTTCAATCAGTCCTAAATTGTCTGATAAATATGTATAAAATCTTCTTATGGAAACTACACGCCTTGCTCGTGTTGTTTCATTATTTTTGCGAACATTTTTGCAGTATATTAAAAATTGATACGCATCTGTAAGATTTACTCCCTGTATAAAATTCAAATCAACAGGGGATAAGTCAATTTCATCATCAGGAGTATCCTTTGATACAAGTCCTTTTTCCCTTACTAAATACCTAAAGAATGTTCTTAAATCAGATGCATATTCAATTACAGATAACTCGCTGTGACCTTTAATTGCCTCAATATAAATCAAATATTGTTGAACAAGCTTTGGCAAATAAATAAATTCTTCCTTTCGCATAAATGATAACTCCTAATTACAAAAATAATGAACATAATATTTTTTTATCTTATTGTCCGATAGCAGAGCATATTTCTATCCGATAGAAATTATTGAAATGATTAGTTGGTTGTCCAAAAAATTTCTATCGGCTACAAATGAACGGTTATTTTTTAAGAATTACTGTAAAATCAGCAAAACAGCCGAAATATTAAAAAATCGCCACATATCCTATTTATAAAGGTTTTTAACTTCCCTGTTTTGAACAAAATATTTATTTTGTATAATTGTATCAAGAAAAATCCCTATTGTCAAGTATTTAGAAAAATTTATATCCCCTATAAAATACAGCCGTCAATAGTTAACGGCTGTAATAATTTTATTCCTCGACAAGTGCCGAAAAAGCATCCCTTACTGTTCTCACAGGAATAATATCCATATTTACTTTTAGTTCCTTGGAAATTGATTTGTAATTATGAAACGGAATAATACATTTTTCAAATCCAAGTCTGTGGGCCTCTGCAATGCGTTGCTCGCAATTACTTACAGCTCTTATCTCTCCGGCAAGTCCTACCTCACCAAAAGCAAGTATCTTATCCCCCACTGCCTTGTCCTTTAGTGACGAAACAAGTGCAAGAGCTACTGTTAAATCTGCAGCAGGCTCATCAAGACGAAGTCCACCGACTACATTTATATACGCATCCATATTATTGAAGAAGTAGCCTGCTCTTTTTTCAAGAACTGCCAAAAGCATACTCATTCGGTTATAATCAAAGCCTGTGCTCATTCTTCTTGGAGTACCAAAGCCTGTGGCACAAACAAGACCCTGAACCTCTGCAAGAATAGGTCTTGTCCCCTCCATAACACAAGCAACGCAGGTACCTGCTGTGTTTTTAGGTCTGCCTGAAATCATCATAAGTGACGGGTTTAAAACTTCTTTTAGTCCCTCTGATGTCATTTCAAATACGCCTATTTCATTTGTTGAGCCAAACCTGTTTTTAACTCCACGAAGAATTCTGTATGAGTAATTCTTCTCTCCCTCAAAATATAGCACAGTATCAACAATATGCTCCAAAACCTTTGGACCGGCAATGGCTCCGTCCTTATTTACATGTCCAACTACAATAATCGGTATGCCAAGACCCTTTGCAGTATGCATAAAAATATTTGTGCACTCTCTAACCTGTGTTACTGACCCTGCTGATGAGCTGATTTCGTCATAAACCATTGTTTGAATTGAGTCAATAATAACAATATCAGGCTTTTCTGCTTTGATTGTACTTACAATAGCAGTAACATTTGTTTGAGGCAAAATAAAAAGATTGTCGGTAGTTACATTTAACCTATTTGCTCTCATTTTAATTTGATTTGCAGACTCCTCACCACTGACATAGAGAACCTTCATACTATTGCCTAAATGCTGACAAATCTGCAAAAGTATTGTTGATTTACCAATACCGGGGTCACCACTGATAAGTACAAGACTGCCTAATACAATACCACCACCGAGAACTCTGTCAAATTCTTTATTGCCTGTTGATATTCTTTTTTCAACATCCTCTGTTATTTGGTTAAGTGACATTATGGTGCTGACATCAGAAAAAGGATTGGATTTTTCTGCCTTTGATGATGAAATAATCTCTTCGTTCATAGTATTCCACTCACCACATCCGGGGCATTTACCGTACCATTTTGGTGACTCATATCCACAATCACTGCAAACATAAATTGTTTTATTTTTTGCCATTTATAACTCCTCTGTTATGTATTTTGAGAAACCAAGAACTATTGAAAAAGCAATGTTGCCTTGGTATTCACTATCCTGTAGCTTTCTATTTTCATCATTATTGCTCATAAAGCCACACTCCACCATCACTGACGGTACACTCGCCTTATGAAGCAAATAATAGCTGCTGTCTGACTTTTTATTTAGTCGATTATTGTTTGGCTGAATATTTCTCTTGAATATTTCTAATATATTATCAGCAATGATTTTGCTATTGTCTGTGTTAGGTGAATACCAAATCTGCATCCCCCACTCTCTTTCATCGGTAAAATGATTTTGATGAATAGAAATAAGCGTTGCATTTTCAATAGAGTTTATGTAATCAAGCCTGTTATATAAATCTGAACGATTTTTGTCGTCGTTATCCTTGTAAAAAAGGTAATCTCCGTCTCTAATTAAAAAGCTGTTAATGCCACTAACCATAGCAAAATCATAAAGCATTAGTGAAATTTTTAAGTTAATATCCTTTTCCTTTGCTCCATCCACACCGATAGTGCCTGCGTCAAGTCCACCATGACCTGCATCAATTACAAGATTAACTCTGTTTTGATGTCTGTTGTTATTTATAAATACAGTATTATCAATTATTTGGCTGATACCAAAGCAGGAAACAAAGGTAAATATTAAAACGAATATAGATATAAGTAATCTTTTCATATAATCACCAGTATATATCTATGTTGTAATTATAACTTATTATACTAAAACTATCAAGGCATTATTGCTTTTTTGCCGATATAGAGATATAATAGGTACATAAATTCTTGGAGTGATAAATATGAAAATTGTAAATCTTGACGGCTACACGCTTAATCCCGGCGATTTGTCTTGGCAAAACATCGAAAAGCTTGGTGATTATACTGTTTATGACAGAACATCACCGGATAAAATTATAGAAAGAGCAAAGGGTGCAAATATTCTTTTTGTTAACAAAACTGTGATTACAAGAGAAATTCTTGATGCGCTTTCACCCGAGCTGGAATATATAGGCCTTCAATCAACCGGATATAATGTTGTTGATTGCGATTATGCAAAAAAGCTTGGTATTACTGTTTGTAATATCCCCTCCTATTCAACAGGCGCAGTTGCACAGCTTGTATTTTCATTTATTTTACAAATTACTAATAAGGTTAGTATGCACTCACAGGCAGTTATGGACGGTGAGTGGTGCTCCTGCCCTGATTTCTGCTTTTGGAAGGCTCCTTTAACTGAACTTTACAATAAAACAATAGGTATTATTGGCTTTGGCTCTATTGGCAGACAGGTTGCAAGGATTGCTGAATCCTTTGACATGAAGGTTCTTGCGTATTCACCAAGACCAAAGGATAAGGGAGAATTGAAAACAGTAGAATTTGTTGATATTGATACCTTAATATCTAATAGTGATATTATTACCTGTCATTGCCCGTTAACTCCGGAAACAACAGGCTTGATCAACAAAAGAACAATATCAAAAATGAAGAAGTCTGCAATATTTATTAACACATCAAGAGGCCCTGTTGTTGATGAGCAGGCTCTGGCAGATGCGCTTAATAACGGTGATATTGCAGCGGCAGGATTAGATGTATTAAAGGTAGAGCCTGCAAGGAAGGATAATCCCCTGCTCACAGCAAAAAACTGTTATATTACACCACATATTGCCTGGGCGGCTAAAGAAACAAGAGCAAGATTGTTATCTATTCTTGAGGATAATCTAAAGGCATATTTAGACGGAACTCCACAAAATGTTGTAAACAAGTAAATTTTGTAATTTTAAGGTCAAATTTCAAAAAAGTATTGACTTTGCGCTAAAAATCTATTATCATATCACAGTACGCTGGTGTGGCGAAATAGGCAGACGCAAGGGACTTAAAATCCCTCGGTAGCAATACCGTACCGGTTCAAGTCCGGTCACCAGCACCATCATTGCCGGCGTGATGGAATTGGCAGACGTGCTGGACTCAAAATCCAGTCCTGGCAACAGGGTGCGGGTTCGACCCCCGCCGCCGGCACCAAAATTTAAGAATATATTACAAAACAGCAGTTTTAATTAACTGCTGTTTTTTGCTTGCTTTTTATTGTTTCTATTATTTCAATAATCTTAAATTTTGGTGTATATCCATCAGTAATAAGCTCAATTTCATCTTCAGTCAAATAGTCACCCATTGATTTTGTGCAGGCGTAAAGACAAACTGATGGAAAAACAATACACCACCAATTATGACCATTCCCCTTCCCTATTTCAATTTTAATAGAATTATACACTCCAGCCGGTAAAGTAAAATCATCATAAACCCTTGTTTTGAAAAATTCTTTAGTAACAGTAACATTTGCATCATAGGTAAATCCATTAGCCTTGATACAATCATTGCAAATTTTCTCTAAGTATTCAATGTTTGTATTTGCTATTTCAATATTTTCCTCAAGAGTATCTGCTGTGAATAAATCTCTTGTATTTTCTAAAAAGTAATCCTTGATTTTTAGCTTTAAGTCTTGGTCCTCAGTTGAATCCGAATTAGCAATAATATGCAGACGAAGCACCTTGTTGCTTATGCTTTCGGATGTCGCTACAACAGGCTGAATGATACTGAATATAAGTGTAAATATTAAGAACAGTGGAATAAAAATACTTTTAATTTTCATTAAAATAACCTGCCTCTCCCTTTAAGGATTGGCAGGTTTTATAATTATTATTCACTTACCTTTGCAAATTTTTCACCTATTTCGGTTAAAAAATATTTGCCGTTGCTTTGTTGAGTGAGCTTATCCTGTAATTGAGTAACTAAAGCTTCCTTAATACTAATGGTAATATTTACTGTATCGGCAAATTCACTGCTTTCAATATTTGCATTAAATTCCTTGAAAATAGTATTCAATCTGTCATAAAAGCTATAATCAACAGATACGGAAAGAATTTTGCAGGGCGCCATTGTAATTATCTTACCTGCCTCAACTGCAATTTTAGAGCCGTGAGAATAGGCTCTTATCAGCCCTCCGGCACCTAAAAGAACTCCACCAAAATATCGTGTTACCACAACACAGACATCTACAAGACCTTCCTTTAGTAAAACATCAAGCACAGGAACTCCGGCAGTGCCACTTGGCTCACCGTCATCAGATGAACGCTGAATATTATTGTCCCTTAACACATAGGCAGATACATTGTGTGTTGCGTCCCAATGGCGTGACTTAATCATATTTATGAAGTCGATTGCCTCCTGCTGTGTTTTAACAGGCTTTACATAACCGATAAATCTGGACTTTTTTTCCACAAACTCATCGCTGCTTTCATATTCAACAGTACGATACTCTTTCATATAATCACCAATAAAAAAGGCAACGATAAAATACCGCTGCCCAATTAACAAATTACAGATTAGCCTTTTCTTGCATATCTCTTATTGAATCTGTCAACTCGTCCACCTGTATCAACAAGCTTCTGCTTACCTGTGAAGAATGGATGACACTTTGAGCAGATATCAACTTTCATTTCACTTTTTGTGCTCTTTGTTTCGTAGGTAGCACCACAAGCACACTTAACAGTGCAAGTATCATAATTTGGATGAATACCGTCTTTCATTTACTTTCACCTCTTTACAAGTAATCTCATTATGCCTTGATATATTAACACAAGATATTATAAAATGCAAGTGTTTTTTTAATTATTTATAGCAACAAACCTTATTTAAAGAAAATGAATATAAAATTGCTTGCTTAACATCCTTCTTTAATGTCTTTGACACAGCGTCCTTATAGAACATTATTTGCTTTTTGTATTTTTCAAGGAGCTCGGACTCGTCCTTAACATAGTCTGTTTTATAGTCAACTAAAACTAATCCGTCATCCTCCTCAAAAACACAGTCAGCAATACCCTGAACAAGTATATTCTCATCACTGTCAACATCATAAACTTGATTTGCTTTAACAAATGATGACACCTTAATTTCACGGTAAATATTATTTGACGCAATCATTTTATTATAAAGCTCACTGTTGAAAAACGATTTTAGCTTATCTTTATCAAGACTTTCTGCCTGAGCAGATGTAATAAATCCACTATCAACAAGTCGGACTATTTCTGCATCTAAATTTGCTTTTGCATCATTAAAGGAGCAATGCTGCATAAAGCAGTGCATCGCCGTTCCTCTTTGTGCAGGAGTTAAGCCTGCTTTGTTCATAAATGATGGCTTGCTTGATGTAATATACTCAAATCCCCTGTCAACACTGTCCAAGGTTGATGCTGTAAGCTTTGCTGAAATATTTTGTAAATTACAGCCTTCATAGCTAAAATCTAATTTATTCTTGATTTGCTTAATAATTTCTTCATTAGCAGGAACAAAATCAGTTATTTTACTATCACTGCTTAACATAATTTCGTCCTTGATTTCTATATCTAAATCAAAGTCAGTTACCTGTGGCTTAATATCCCTATCAATAAAGTCACGCAGTACCTTGCCCTGTGGATGCAGTAAACTGCAAAGAAGAAAGAGCTCAGCATCTGAATTTCTCTTTTTCAGCATATAAGGAGAAATATGCTCATCAATAATGCAGGAGGAAAGCTTTTTGATTTTACTTTCCAAATTATCACAGGTAATAAATGTAATAAACTGCTCCTTTGCTCTTGTTAATGCAACATAAAGAACTCTAAGATTTTCACTCATAAGCTCAATAGTGTTTTTGTCCTTAATAACAGCGTAAGGGATGGTTTTATATTGATACAGACTTTCTTCATTATGACATTTAATGCCTAATCCTAAATGAGTATTAAGCAGTAATTTGTCGTACAAATCAGATTTATTATATTGCCTGTTAGTACCTGCATAAATGCATACAGGGAATTCAAGTCCCTTTGAATGATGAACAGACATAATGGTTACAGCGTCCTCGTTACCGACAGAAAGCTTTGCTGATTCAACATTTTTATCAGTTGCAATAATCTTGTCAATATACCTGACAAATGCAGTTAATCCCACATTAACGCCGTTGTCAAAATTATTTGCAAATGAAATAAGCTTTAATATATTCTGGTACCTTTGCTCGCCGTTACCCATTGCGTTAATGTATGCTACAAGACCCTTATCGTCAACTAAATATCTGATAAAGCCTGCAACAGACATAGTAACACTGATTTTTCTTAATGCAGATATATCATTTAAAAATTCTATAACCCTTTGATTTTTTGAACTGAACACAGACTTATGTAAGCTTGAGCTCTTGGATTCAATTTTAATTTCTGCCATATCCCGAGGAGTAAAACCGTATAACGGTGACATCATTGTTGATAATAACGGTATATCCTGAGTCGGATTATCTATTGTTCTAAGCAATGACATCAACATTTTAATCTCTTGATTATCAAAAAGGTTAGTAGAATTGTCGCAGATTACAGGAATACCGTAATCAGTTAATACCTCGGAATAGTTATTTATATGATTTTTAAGACTGCGAATTAAAATAACAAAATCACCATATCTAATATCACGATATGTTTCTCCGTCCTTGATTTGCTCCTTGGAGTTAATCTTGTTAATAATTGTTTGAGCAATATAGGTAGCCTCTAATTTATCTGTGTCCTCGCCTTTAACACCGTTTAGTATTTTTATTTGTGCACTTGGAATCGGGGTGTCTTTGTATTCTGCACCACAATTTAAAAATTCCTCACTATTATAATCAAGCTCCCCTATTTCCTCACTCATAATGTTTGAAAAAATGAAATTAACAAATGAGCAAATACCCTTTCTGCTTCTGAAATTTCTATCAAGAATTATTTTAGAATATGCCTCGTTATCAAATTCGTTATAAGGCAAATACTCCTTTTTCTTTTGATTAAATATATGTGGCATAGCTAATCTAAAGCGATAAATGCTTTGCTTAATATCTCCTACGGCAAAAAGATTTTTACCGTTAGATAGGTATTTGTAAAGCAAATCCTGTGCCTCATTTGTGTCCTGATACTCGTCAACAAGAATTTCATAAAAGCTGCTTGATAGATTATCAGCTAAATCGGTTTTTATAATCTCATCCTTTTCGTTGAGCTTAAACAACAAATCAATGGCAAAATGCTCTGTGTCGGAAAAAGAAAACGAATTTCTTTCTCTTTTTTCAAGCATAATTCTTTTGTCACATTCCTTAACAATTTCTGATAATGAGCAAAGAATTTCCGTCAGCTCGGTCATATCATTTTTGTATTCATCTTGGTCGCTGACAAAAAACGACGGAATTTCCTTTGTTAGAATACCCTTGTATATCTCTCTGTTGTTCTTAATTAAAACTGCAATGCTGCTGTCGATTTTTGTGGTTGGAGGCAAAGATGAAAATTTTGCTTCTCGTTCATAAACAAGATCATTCCATGACTTTTTGTATGCATTTTCAAATCTTGTAAATTCTGTCAAATCATTATCAAATAAATCATTGAATTTTGCATTCAGCTTTTCGTCCTCAAATTTTACAAGTGCTCTGTTTTCCTCAATTAGCTTTTTACCTAAATCTAATAGCTTTTTCAACTGAACATTGATATATTCGTACCAAATAGTTTTAGTAAACTCAATATCAGGTGAATAGCTGCTGATAGCTCTATCAAGCCACTTGTAAGGAAACGGCTGAGCGTATATAAACCTTAAAATCCTTTTAATCAAATCAATAAAGAACTTATCATTATTAGGTAAGGTAAATGCGTTAACAAGCTTTATAAAGCCTTTGTTGCCTTTTTCAAATTCATCATCAATTACTTCGTTTATAACAGAATCCTCAATTAGCTGAAGCTCGCTATCCTCTATAATCTTAAAATCTTGGTTTATTGATAAATTATAGAAATTCTCCCTTACAAGCTCAATACAAAAAGCATCAACCGTGCAAATTTTTGCGTTTGATAATAAAGACAACTGGCGCTTATATAATTCGTTTTGTTTATTTTCTTTTATGAGTATATTAAGCGATGATGCAATTCTGCTTTTCATTTCAGCAGCTGCTGCGTTAGTAAATGTAACGATTAAAAGCTTGTCAATATCAACAGGATTTTTTGGATTGGTGATAAGGCTGATTACACGCTCAACAAGAACGGCAGTTTTGCCCGAGCCTGCTGCTGCGCTAACAAGTATATTTCTGTTTCTTGCGTTAATTGCATTACTTTGTGGTTGTGTCCACTTACGCATTATCACCATACTCCTTTCTCAACATTTCCTTAACCTTTTCATTCGACAAATCATCAAGCACCCTGTTTTCAATTGTCTTTACGCTTGCACAAACATCAGAATAATCACAATAATCACAAATACAATCGTGAGTTTTATTTTTAATCGGATTTCTGTAAATCTTACCCATATGCAAATCCATACCCATTTGAGCAACAAGAGCATTGATTTTTTTATGGATAAGTCCTAACTCCTCAAGGGATGCAAGCTCACCTGTAATTTCGCCGTTTTTCTTGATTTTAACAGGTATATATTTACCCTCAAGTTCGTGCTCCATAGCCATTGCTATTTCGCCGTTATCATCAGAAAGAACAATGCCCTTCATCTTAAAAGAGGCTGATTCCTCACCGGAAAGCTTACTGTCTGCATCTTTTTTTGAATCAAAGCTAAACATATTTCGTGATGAGTGCATATAAAGCACACCGGCAGGCGTACCGTAAAAGCTTGAGCTTTTATCCTCCCAAATAGAAAACAGATATACGAACATTTGCAAATTCAAGCCATACATAATGTCAGACAGATTGAACTGCTTATTACCTGATTTATAATCAACTACTCTAACAAATTTTTCGCCGTTCTTTTCCAGAGTGTCAACACGGTCAATAGAGCCTCTGATTTGTATAGTACCACCGTCATCAAGCTTCAGCACCTCAGGCTTAACTAAACCGTCCTTATCAATTCCAAGCTCAAATGCAGTTGCCTCAAAATCACAGCATTTAAATTCCTGTGCCAAATGAATTACAACACTGTAAATCAACTTTGACAAACGATTGTAGTTGTATTTGAATCTAACCGTAACATCACTGACATTACCCATTTGAGTTTTAAAATAATCGTCAATAAATTTATCTACAATATTTATTATTTCATTTTCTGTCATTTGGGACAAATTTTTACTGCCATAAGCAGACAAAATCATTTCAAGCACATAGTGAATAATTGTTCCTCGCTTCATAGGATCAATTTCTGCCTTTGTTCTTGGACGGGCATTAAGACCGAATTTACAGAAATATTTGAAGGAGCAATTATAAAAATCCTCAAGCCTTGATGCAGAAATATACATATTGTAATCAAATAAAGATGTAGATATAGTTTTATCTTCAATAGTTGATTGTAAATTTTCTGCAAGTGATTTTACTGCATTGAATTTATTACTGTTTTCAAAATATTTTTTTAGAGATGAATAAAATTCCTTATTAACAAGATAGTTTTCACTCATAAGCTCAAAGGAATTTTTTTCTGTTTCTATTAAATCAATATCGCTCCTGCTTGAAATATTATCATTTTTTAGTTCGGGAAAAATACTGTTTATTGATGAAACAATCTCTGACGGTGCACCGTCCTTACTGTTACCTCCAATAAATGAAACAAACAGCCTTTCTTCAGGAGCAGCGCATGCCATATAAGCAAAATATCTTTCCTGTAAAGCAAGTATTTCTCCATATGAATAAAGCTTAAAATCGTTTTCAAGCATTATTCTTCGGTCATTTTCGGACAGGAGTCCACCACCGGAAACTGTCTTGGGAAATTCTCCCTCATTAGCGCCTAATATGAAAACGAATTTAGGATTATCTGTCCTAATTCTGTCTGCCTGACCGATTTGGACATTATCAATTCCAATAGGAATTGAGCCTAAATCCTCAGTAGAAATAACCATAGAAAAAATTTTAGAAAAATCCTTAATGCTTATTGGTGTGTCACCGAGAATTTCAGGCAGAGTGCCAAGGATATTCATAACCATATCCCAAACCTCTCCCTGCTGAAATGCGAGGGCACTATGATTACTGTTATACAACTCAACAGCATTGTTTTTTATAATTTTATCTGCTGTAAAAATAATAAGTGTATTATAGATTTCCTCGCAGATTTTTAACGCATTGGCGTTTTTGACTTGCTTTTTAAAGCGAGCAATAGGCGTAATAAGCCTTTTTCTAATATCGTTAATCCTTGATAATTCTGATTTGTCATAATCTGTAATTTCGCTTACAAAGCCTTTTGTAGAGCCCTCAAAATCCTTTGTCCACTTTAAGCCGTTAATGTTCCATAGATATATGTAGTTTTCGAGTAGATTTATCTCTTCATCAGCAATATCAGTCAATCCTGTTTTTGCAAGACTTAAAATATCATCACTTTTTAAAGAATAGTTTACGCATCTAAATAAATATTCAATGAACACAACTAAAGGCTGACACTTAATAGGTTGTCTTTCATCATTAAAAAAGGGTATTTCGTATTTTTTTAATGTTGTAGTTAGCTCATCCCTGTATTTATCTAAATCTCTTGTAATAATAGTAATATCCTTTGCTTTATAGCCCTTTCTCAGCAAGGTCCTAATCTGTCTTGCCAATTCACAGCATTCATCTGTAATATTCTTTGCAGCATAAACTGACACATTGTCACACTTGCTTGTAATTCTATCAAAATCATCAGAAAAAATATTTCTTTCAACAGCCAGCAAATCACTGTTTTTTGCACGATAATTTGTCTTTAAAATACTTTCTTTAACTTCTACATTAGATTTATTAGCAATCTTTTTTATGATTTTTGCAGAATTATTAACATATGTAAAAAGGCTGTAATTATCATCATCTGCATTATCTGTGCAAAGAGTAATCGTGACGCATTTTGCTTCCTTAATAATCAGCTCAAGTATTTTATACTCCTGTGCAACAAATCCGTTAAATCCGTCAATATAGACTATTTTATCGGCAAAGTAATTCTTATCCTTAATTCTATTGTAAAGCCTTGTAAGCTCGTTTGAGGAATCGAGATACCTGTTATCAATTATATCTTCATATGACCTGATTATCCTTGCAATATCAGTCAGCTTTCTGTAAAGAGTTTCGTTATCAATACCCTTTGAAAGTGATTCAATTTCATAGGAGCCAAGATTGCAGGACTTCATTTCGTCATAAATTTTAACCATTGAATTAACAAATGTCAGGCTGTCGAGCTTTTTGTTAAATAAGGTCAAATCATCCTTAACACCGTCAATAGCCTCCATCATTAAAACTGCTTTACTTCCCTTTGATAAAACAGGCAAATTATCTTTACCGTATTTATCGGCTACTGCATCACAAATTCTTGTAAATGATGAATTATCAACATAGGAAATACCGTGTTCGCCTAATTGTGTCAATAATCTCTTTTCGCTGACAAGAGAGTATTGCTCCGGAGTTATAAGCAGAATATCACTACATCCGTTATCTACATCACTTTTAATAGAGTTAAACACATATTCAGTTTTACCTGTGCCGGAACGGCCAAAAACCAAATTTAGCATAATTCACCTTATCTTCTGTAATAATCATCAGGGCTGATAAGTCCCTGCATCATCATATTATCATAAGCCTTGATAAAAAAATCGTACATAGGACGTGAAATATCAAAAGCTAATTTTAACTCGTCAATTAAGGAGCTGTTGTTAATTCTCGACATATCATCACTGTAATAAGTGAATGACATATTTTTTGCCATTAGGTATTTTTTTAATTCCTGAGGAGCATCAGGGTACATATCCTTTTTGTAAGCATCGCTGTATTCATATTTAAAGCCTGCCTGTTCACAGGACCTTACTGCCTCAAGCCATTCCTCGGGATTCTCTAATATCAGCTTGTGAACCTCTTTAAATAATGACGGCTTGTGGAGCCAAAAAACAAGACCGTAACCGAATGATGACGGAAAAAACTCAAAAAAATAAAAAGGAGCACTTGGATATTCGTTTTTATATCTTCTAAAAAACATCCACATATTTTCTCTGTATTTAATTTTATTCCTGTTACCCCTTGTATCTCTGTAAATTCTTGATACAGACTTAACAGGATCGGTCATCATTTTGTCGTCAATATCGATAACAAGTTCGCTTAAATCAAGCATAATCTGTCGCATGGGAACAGTTATGCCTTGCTTTAATTTCTCTTTATTCTCCTCATAGAAGGCTTTTGAATCATTAAATCTGTTTAAGCATAGCAGTTCAATGCTTTCAGGCTTTATACCGTTGAAATTGTAATTGCTCATTTTAACAATCCTTTGTTTTCCATTTGTTGCGCTGCTAACATAGCGCAAATTTTAGCACTGTGAAAATTAAGTCCACCCTGTATCCAAGCGTAATACGGTTCTCTTATGGGAGCGTCTGCCGATAGCTCAATAGAAGAACCAAGAGTAAATGCACCTGCTGCCATAACTACCTTGCTGTCATAACCCGGCATATCCCAAGGCTCAGGCAACACAAAGCTATCAATAGGACTTCCACTTTGTATTCCCTGACAAAATGCCACAAGGCTTTCAGGATTTTCAAGTCCTAATGACTGAACAATATCATGCCTTATTTCGTTATATTTCGGAGTAACATCATATCCAAAGCTACCAAACAAGGCAGAAATATAAACTGCACTTTTAAGGGCTTCGCCAACTGTGTGTGGTGCATAAAAAAGACCCATATACAGCTCTCTGTTCATACCTAAGGTTGCACCTACCTCTTTACCTAATCCGGGTGTTGTTAGCCTGTATGCACATTTTTTAACTAAATCCTTCCTTCCTGCAATATAACCACCGGTTGTGGCAATACCACCACCGGCATTTTTTATCAGCGAGCCGGCAATTAAATCTGCACCAATCTGTGTTGGCTCCTGCTTTTCAACAAATTCACCGTAGCAGTTGTCAACCATAACAATGGTGTTAGGATTTTTGCTTTTAACAATTTCGCAAACTCTGCCTATTTCGTCAACAGACAGGCTTGGTCTAAGCTCGTATCCCCTACTCCTTTGGATATATACCATTGTTACGGTATCATCAACAGCCTCTT
>CAMFYM010000016.1 GCA_946002045.1 uncultured Clostridia bacterium
TCCTCCTCGCTTAAGCCCTGTGCGTCGTAACGGTTAATAATTCTTAAGTCCTCAAGATTAACAATACCAACATTGCCCTTAAGGTCGGCAAGAGTTTGACCTGCCTCAATATCGTTACCTTTTTTCTTTTCAACAAATACTCGATAAACCTTTGACATTTGTATTCTCCTTAACAAAATCAGCCATACATTACATATGGATATAATTATACGCTATTTATAATAACACAAAAAAGTCAAATTGCATATAGCAAAATTCAACTTTTTTGAAAAATAATTAAATTTATTATTTGTTCATACATTGTCAAATTTTTATGATATAATTATGATTGAAAGCAGCCCCACATAAGTATTAAGAGAGGAGTGACATAATGACAGATATTATTGAAGAAGATTTTTATGATGTTGAATTTATGAACCTTGTAGTTGACAAGGCAGATAATCTTGTGGTAATTGACAGCGACAGTCACTTTTCCGATTTTACGGGTGTTCACCCCTCAAAAATCAGGCAGGGCAAGCTGCTTTTGCACGATATAATCGTCCCTCTTTACAGGGAGGAGATTATGAAGGTGCTGTGCAAAAAAAACTCAAAATATTTTTATTTTAACGCCGAGTTCAAAAACAAAAAGGGCGAAAGCGTGCTTCTCCATTGCACCGGGCAGAATATAGAAAATTCAACTATGTGCCGTCTTACACTTGCCGACCTTTCCGGCTCAAGAAGAAAGCAGGAGGCATTAAGAGAAAAGGCAAAGGAAATGAATTACCTTATTGACCTTGTTACCGGTGGTGTTTGTCTGTTTAAGGTTACAGACGATATGCACATTAAGGTTCAGTATCTTAACGAGGCAGGCTGTCGGCTGTTCGGCACATCAAAAAGCAGGTATTCAAATCAAGAATATAAATTAGATGAGTTAGTATATTCAAAGGACAGGAGTGCAGTTTTTCAGTCCATCGGTATGGCGATGGCAACCAACTCGCCTATTGATATGGAATTCCGTGCTATTGTGGGCAAAAATCAGTACAGATGGTGCAAGGTTAATGCTGCAATACAAGGCTACGACGAAAATGATTGCCCTGTTTTTCACGCAATGTTCACCGATATTACAAAGGTGAAGGAGGCAGAGGAGCAGGCTGACCAAAGCTATGACGAGCTTGTGGAGGTGTTCAAGCACCTGCCTGACGCCATATTCTCGGCAGATGCCGATAACCCAATGGTGCTGGATATTGTCAGCGAGGATCTGATTAAATTTTTGGGCTACACCCGTTCGGTTCTTTTTGAGGAGCACGGTGGCAGGCTGACTGATTTTATTCAGGATAGAGAGGCAAAATATGTTTCCTCTGCCATTAAAAAACAGATTGACCAGGGCAAAAACGAAACCCTTGTCAGATATTCCATCAAAACAGGCAGCGGCAAATATATTGTGGTGGAGGATATTAGAAAAATTATCAATCAGGACGACGGCAGCAAAACAATGCTTTGCAGGCTGAAAAATGTTACAAAGCGCTATCATGGCAACCCACCAAACGGAATAGAGTAAAAAATGAGCAGGACCAAAAGGTCCTGCTCATTAACTATTTATTCGACAATATTTTATTTTACAACAAAGCCGATTGTGTTTGGTGCCATACCGGCAGCATTTGCCTCGTCTGTGTCAATATGCATTGCCAATGCGTATGAGTCTGATACTCTTACAACAACATCACCGAAGGTAAGATTTCTGCCGTTTGCTGTTGGAATTTGCACGCTGACAATCTCGCCGTTTTCAAGACCCATTGCCTGTGCGTCTGCTGTTGTTGCGTGAATATGTCTTTTTGCTGCAATAACGCCCTTTGTAAGCTCAACCTCACCGGCAGGTCCCACAAGCTTACATACGCCTGAGCCCTCAATATCGCCACTCTCTCTAACAGGTGCAGACACGCCGATTGAACGGGCATCTGTTAACGAAAGCTCCACCTGTGTATCCTTTCTGCAAGGACCAAGAATTGAAACAGCAGGGAATTCACCCTTTGAGCCAACTACCTTAACTCTTTCCTCACAAGCAAACTGACCGGGCTGTGAAAGCTCTTTCTTTACGGTAAGCTCATAGCCCTTGCCGAAAAGCACCTCCAAATCCTCCTGTGATACATGAACATGTCTTGCTGAAATTTCTACAAGTACCTTATTTTCCATAGCTAAACTCCTTTGAGAAAAATTTACTTTTTACATATTTTATACCCATTTACATTGTTTTTCAACAGTAAATTTGATATAATGTTGTCGGTGATGAAAAAATGACATTAGATGAACTTGAATTAAAATGTAAAAATTGCACAAATTGTGAGCTTTGTCAGGGTAGAACAAACCTTGTGTTCGGTGTAGGTAAAAAGAACGCAGATATTATGCTGATTGGTGAAGGACCCGGCGAAAACGAGGATTTACAGGGTCAGCCCTTTGTGGGTAGGTCGGGTCAGCTTCTTGACAAATTCCTTGAAAGCGTTAACCTTTCACGCAATAAAAATGTTTATATTGCAAATATGGTTAAGTGCCGACCACCTAAAAACCGTGACCCAAAGCCGGAGGAGCAGGAGCAATGCCTTGTATGGCTTAGGGAGCAGTTCAAAATCATAAAGCCTAAAATCGTTATTTGTGTGGGCAGAATTTCTGCCCAAAGGCTTATTGACAAGGACTTTAAGGTTACAAAGCAGCACGGCGAATTTATTGATAAAAACGGTACGCTGTTTATGGGAACATACCACCCTGCTGCTATTTTACGCAATCCTAACAACAAGGAGCTTGCCTTTGGGGACTGGCTTAAGGTTAGGGAGAAAATTGAAGAATTAGGTATAGAGATTTAACTAACAGCGAGCAGGAATAATACCTGCTCGTTATTGTCGTTAGGCAATAAAGAGTAATCCGAATCTGCCAAAAATGCAGAATGAAAGCGACTTTTGAAGTTTTCGCTGTTGCCTTGCGTCAGTATTCTTTGCCACTTCTTTACTTTTTCTTTTGCTAAATCTAAAAATGATGTGCTTTAATTTGTATAACGGGTGATGAATTATGGAAATGAACAAAAGGTCAAATACGGTTTTGGTTTGTGACGATGACCCTGATATTCTTGAATCGTTACGAATATTCCTGTCAAACGAGGGCTACAATGTTTTAACTGCCGTGGACGGAGTAGATGCACTTGAAAAAATCAAGAGTGCCGATATTCACTGTGTTGTGCTTGACATTATGATGCCCCGTCTTGACGGACTGAAGGCAACCCTTGCTATAAGAGAGCGATATAATTTCCCCATTATATTACTGTCGGCAAAAAGCGAGGACACAGACAAGATTGCCGGCTTAGGATTTGGTGCAGACGATTATGTTACAAAGCCCTTTAACCCTCTTGAATTAGTGGCAAGAGTTAAGTCGCAGATAAGGCGTTATGTTTCGCTGGGCAGTCTTGAAATCAGGGAAAGTCAGCTTGTAACAGGTGGTATTGTGCTGGATACTGATACAAAGCAGGTTACTGTTGACGGCGATGCTGTTAAGCTGACACCGATGGAATACAAAATCCTTGAGCACCTGATGAAAAATATGGGCAGGGTTTTATCCTCCTCACAGATTTACGAGGCTGTGTGGAACGAGCCCTCCTATTCCTGCGAAAAAACCGTTACCGTTCACATCCGTAATCTTAGGGAGAAAATCGAAATTAACCCTAAGGACCCGAAATACATAAAGGTGGTGTATGGTCTTGGATACAAATGTGAAAAAATTTAGGTACACAAAATCAGGCAAGGCACTATGTGTGTTGTTCAGCTTTGTTATGGCAGTGGTGTCAATATTCCTGATTTTTGCCGGTGCATTGTCATACGGTTATTGCGAATACGGTAACGGTAAAAATGATTTTACCGAAACGACGGCGTTCCGTACAAAAACCGTTACTGCAATGCAATGGGCACCGGATAACGATTTTTCCTATTACCAAACAGTCAACGGCATAAAGGTATATGTTGTTACACAGGATAAGCTGACAAAGGAGCAGCAAAATATTGTCAACTCCGTAAAATCCGATGATATGTACTTTATCTACAAGGACGGCAGGTATCAAACAAAAAATATATCTAAGGATACAGCAAGCGATATTGTAAATTCCTATATTGAGGAGCTTGGTTTTTTTGAGGACGACACCTCGGCAGCAAATAGCATTAAAGCCATTTATGTGTCCTACAATCTTGAGAAGCAGGCAACAAGCAACATTTTTTCCTTTTTTGAAAATTATAATCAGCTTGCAGGATTATATAAATTCCACTCCTTTGCAAACGAAATGTATATTAACTTAAACACGGTGATTATCCTTGCTGCCGTGCTTTTGATAGGGTCCTTTGTATTGGCGTTTATCTATTTGCCTGTGGCAGGTAAGGCAAGTGGTGATTCAAAGGCAAAATTAGCATTTATTGACTATGTGCCCATAGAAATTCACCTGCTGATTACCGGCTTATTAGTGTTCGGTGCAGGCTGTCTTATTGTTGCTGAAAACGAGGATTTTTTTGACTTCACTATGGAGGCAATATACATTACAACGCTTTTAAGTGCAGTAATATGGCTGTTGGTATTTGAATTTTGCAGCAGTATTGCTCGCTTAGTAAATGCAGAGAGGAAATTCTGCAAAGCCTTTTTAACATACCATATTGTAAACGGTATTGTATTTTTAACAAAAAAATCATTAAAGCTTGACAAAAAAATCATTACTAAAATCAAGGATAAAAAGCCGTCAGACAGTGCGATAAAACGCTTTTTAAAAACACTGCAATATCGCCCGAAGCAGTTTAAGAAAAACGCTGTTAAAATTGCAACACTGTATGCCGTGTGCAATGTGCTTGCTTTGGCGATTTTAAGCTTAATTTGTGTTTTTGTTGTTGACAACATTGTGTACGGCCCCGGTGGTTTTGAGTCACTTTTGTTACTACTTTTGCTCGCATTTACAGATTTAGGTGTTAACATTTATTTTTTCAACAAGGTGCTCAAATACATACAGCAGCTTGACACAATTATTGATTGCACAATAAACAGGCAGGATATTGATATTGACAAGGACACCCTGCCCCAATCGTTAAAGATGCTGACAGAGGGACTTGAATACACCAACGCAGAGCTTAACGCTGCTGTGGCAAGGGCTGTCAAGGACGAAAGGCTTAAAACAGAGCTGATAACAAATGTATCCCACGATTTAAAAACTCCTCTTACATCAATAATCACTTATATTGACCTGCTCTCAAAATGTGATATTCAGGACGAAAAGGCACAGGAATACATAAAGGTCCTTGACGATAAGGGTGCAAAGCTGAAAAGACTTATTGACGATTTGATTGAGGCATCAAAGGTTACCTCCGGCAATATTACCGTTAACCCCACAGGGCTTAATCTTTACGAGCTTTGCTTACAGGCAACTGTTGACGCACAGGCTGATTTTGAAAAGGCAGGACTTGAGCTGATTGTTAAGAATAACGGCTGTGACACTATTTATGCTGACGGTGCAAAAACCTTTAGAGTGCTGGAAAATCTGCTGTCTAATGCAAAAAAATACAGTGCAAAGGGCTCCCGAGTATATGTAAATGTTTATGATGAGGACGGTATGGGTGTGTTTGAAATTAAAAACATTTCGGCACAGCCCCTTGATATTTCTCCACAGGAGCTGACAGAGCGCTTTGTCCGTGGTGATAAATCAAGAAATCAGGAGGGCAACGGTCTTGGACTTTCAATCGCCAAGGAGCTTTGCAGAGTGCAAAACGGCACACTTGAAATTACTATTGACGGTGACCTGTTCAAGGCAAGGGTAAAGCTGCCTCTTAATAAGCAAGCGAGATAAATCCGAACAAGCCTAAAATGGCTTGATTTCGGCATATTTTCGCTTTTCGTCATTGTAAGGCGACAGCCTAACGGCTTCCTCAAAACAAAAATCTGCTCAAAATCAATTCCGTTTTAGGTCGCAGATTTTTTATGAAACGGATTTTTCGTTAGGCAAGGCACAAAACGCAGTTAATCCTTTCGGATTAACGAGTATTTTAACACAGCATAGCGAGAAATCCGTTCACAAAAAACTTATTCTGATTTGTCTCGCTTGCTTAGGTAAACACAAAAGAGATATGAGGTGTTTATAACCCCATATCTCTTTTCATATATTTATAAAGTAAATAGTTGATAAGTTGGATTTTTTATGCTAAAATGAGGGGTAACGGTATTAGGAAATGAGGAGGTGACGCTGTGAGAGGATACAATTATTTTGATGACGAGCCTGAATACAAGGGCAAAAACAGTAGCAGGCTTTCCTTTAATATTAAGGAAATGGACCTGAAATCAACCCTTGATTTTGTGGGCAAAAAAGCCAAGCAGGCATACGACACCGTTGCGTCCGGCGAGGCTTTTGATCAGGTGCGTGAAATTAACAGACTGCCTAATTTAAAAAGAAGTGTTATTAAGCTTTCTGCCTTTGCATTGCTTGTTATTACGGTTATTGCATCTATTTTGATTTTCAGCCACAGCATCACTGCTCAAAACAAAAAGAACGAGCTTTTCCGTCAGGATGCAGGTAAGGTGTGCACCCGATATATTAAGGATTACGGCTCTGTTAAGTGGGAGCCCTTAGACAGCAAGACCTACGGCAAAAATATGGCAAGGCTCACAGGATTGTGCTATGCCCGTCAAATGGATTTTGATGACGACGGCAGCGACGAGCTGATGATTATTTTTAACAACAAAAACATCTATACCCTTGAGGTGTGGAGCTATGTTAAAAAGGAATTTGTTAAGGTTTACAGCGATGAGGTAAACAAAACCCAAAACGAAAAGGACGGCTGTTGGGTAGGCTTTTATCACAAGGGCAACAAATATTATATCTGCAAAAATCAGCCTGACGAGCCTGAAAAAATGCAGCTTTTTGCCCTAAAGGGTGACAGGTTTAAGGAAAACGGCAAATGTGATTACGATTACAAAAACGACATCTATTCCGTTAGAGGAAAAATTAACCCACAGGATTTTGAAACAATCAAGCTGTCGGTTATCAAGTCATCAAGGGCAGAGCTTATTACCGATATTGTTACATCAAATATTGACACAATGACAACAATATCACTGCTTGCTATTGAAAATCAAAAGTCACCTGAGCAGCTTAAGTCAGAGGCGTATTACCAAATTGTTGAAAGCAGGAACGAAAGATACGGCAAGGCAAAAATCGACAAGGACGAAAACGGTGGCTTTATCAACGGGCTTGCAGTAGTTAGGTTGATTGATTTTAACAACGACGGCAACGAGGAGCTCCTTTTGGTTTACAGAAAAAATCTTAAGGAAAGCGCCACTAACTATTATAACGGTGAGCCGATTATTATTGAAAAGCCTACATATTGTATGGAGGTTTACAGCTGGAACGGTACAGTTGCCAAAAAGATTTTCAGCAAGGACTCCACATCTAATCTTATGAGCAACAACAACACCTTTTATCTAATGCTCAAGCAATCAGGAAAAAGCACCGAGATTTGCGTTAACACCTATGACTACAAGAGTGAATACAACTACACTGCTAACTCAAAGATTTATAAAATGAATAAGCAGGAGGATTTTGAAACTGTGTTCAACGCAAGGGTTGTTAACGATTACGGCTACAAAAATTATTACCTTGACGGCGAATACACCTATCAATCCTCCTTTAACGAGCGAGGCTACAAGGTGCCCATGTTCCTTGACGATAACGAGAGCTACGGCAAGGAATTTACCGTAATTTATCTTTCTAACAAGAATACCGATAATTTTCAGCAGGTTATTGACGATACTGTTAAGGAAATAGAAAAGCTGAACAAAAATTATATAGCCGAATAAATTTAGACTCCCCTTTGAGCATATCAAAAGGGAGCCTTGCTTTTTGCATATTTACTATAAAAAAAGGAGACCCTACGGTCTCCTGTGGAGCGGATGACGAGGCTCGAACTCGCTACCTCAACCTTGGCAAGGTTGCGCTCTACCGGGTGAGCTACATCCGCAAATGCAAGAGTTATTATACATACAGCCACAGATTTTGTCAATACCTTTTTGTGAAAATTATATATTTACATATGAGAATATTTTTGCTACAATAAAAGTCCGACAATAAATTACAGAGAGGAGAGCGCTATGGACTACCGTGTTTCGCCCTTTGGTGATATTTGGAAAAACGGAATATTTAATGTGCCTAATGAATTAGTTGACAGGTACATAAAAATGGCAAGTGAATATCAGCTAAAGGCATTGCTGTTTATTTTGCGCAACGGTGGATGCTCCGACTCCTCCTCTATTGCAAGGGCGCTGGGTCAAACAGCGTCGGATATTGACGAATTATTAGAGTTTTGGGTTAACGAGGGTGTTATTGTTGCCAACGGTCAGGAGGCTGCAACAAAGGCCCCTGTTGAGCAATCACCCGATAAAAAGGAGACGGAAAAGCCTGCCGTTAAGGAGGTAATATCTGCTCCAAGGCTTACACCAAAGGACATTGTAGCGTATCTGCGTGATGACGAAAATCTGCGTTTTCTATTGTCCGACGCACAGCGTGTTCTTGGCAGAACAATAAGCCACTCCGAGCAGGAAATGCTTGTTAATATGGTTATTTACTACGGCCTTAAGGTTGAGGTTGTGTTAATGATACTTGAGTTTTATCGCAGCGAAAAGGAAAAGGGCAAAACAATCGGCATATCCTATATCAACTCAATGGCAAAGAATTGGGCAGAGGAGGGTATCAGCTCTATTGCAGATGCCGAGCAAAAGCTGCAGGACATTGCCAGAGGCAACAGGCTATGGAACGAGGTTGTGGCAATAACAGGTATTCGCCACAGGCAGCCCACTGCAAAGCAGAGAGAAATGGTGGACATCTGGTTTAAGGACTTTGACATTGCAATGATTACCCTTGCAGCAGATATTATGAAGGAAAATACTCCACAGCCTACCCTTGCTTATGTTAACAAAATCCTTAAGGAATGGAAGAAAAAGGGCATTAGCTCACCTGCACAGGTACAAGCAGAGCAGGAGGCTTTTGCAAAAAGCAGAGAAGATAAGCAGGGCAAAAAAGCAGACAGACTTAAGGGTAAGCCGTCCTACGATTTAGAGCAAATTAAAAGGGACGCAATGGATAATACAGAGATTTAAGGAGGAGGTGCAGTATGGCATATTCACAGCAGGTATATCGCAAAGCGACGGAAATACTTGAGCGCAGACGAGAGCAGGCAAACCTGAAGGCTCAGGACAGGCTTGAGGAAATCAGCGAAAAAATACCACAGCTTGAGGAAATACAAAGAGGTCTGTCACAAATAGGCCTTAATATTTCAAAGGTGTTTTTATACAGCGACGACAAAAAAGCAGATATGGAAAAGCTCCAGCAGGAAAGCCTTAGGCTCCAGCAGGAGAAAAAGGATATTCTTGCAAAAAACGGATATGAGGAAAACGCCCTTGAGGTGCAGTACACCTGCCCTGTATGTAAGGACACGGGCTTTATCGGTAATCGCAGATGCAAATGCCACAAGGAGCTGCTGAAGGAAATTGAACGAGGCAATCTTGCAAAAATTGCACCTGTTGAACAATGCACCTTTGACAGCTTTGATGTGAATTATTATCCCGACCAAATGGGCGAAAACGCCATTTCTCCCAGAGAAAAGGCAGAAAGAATAATGAACAGCTGTAAAAAATACGCTACCTCCTTTACCCGTGGCTCAAAAAGCATTATGTTTATGGGTGGCACAGGTCTTGGCAAAACCCACCTTTCACTTGCCATTGCCAATGTTGTTATCAACCGTGGATTTAGTGTTGTTTACGGCACTGCACAAAATATTCTAAGCGATTTGCAAAACGAAAATTTTGGCAGAGGTGATGATTTAAGGTACTACGAGCGAGCAGTGCTTAACTGTGATTTGCTGATTATTGACGATTTAGGCACGGAGTTTAAAAGCGCATACACAGTGGCTTGTCTTTATAACATAATTAACTCTCGCCTTTCGGCAAAGCTGCCCACAATAATCTCTACCAACTATACTCTTGACGAGTTAGAGGAAAAATATGACCAGCGCATTACCTCAAGAATAACAGGCGAATACAGTCAGCTTGTGTTAATCGGCAATGATATTAGATATATGAAATAGTAAAAGGACACCCCTTCAGGCACCCTACGCAAAGAAGGTGCCCCAAGGTAGCTCTTGTATCAAAACTGAATAATTGATTTTGTTAAACGGTATAGCTATTGGCTATGCCGTTTTTTGTTACACACCTTTTCAAAGTGTGTAACCCACTATGACACTTTCAATAATTGAAAGTGTATTTCATAAAAAGAAGGCTCTTTGTAAAGAGCCTTCTATAATATATAATTCTACATATCTGACTTTTCAAGGTTATGTTCTCGGCAGAGCATTTGTCCGTTGTCAAGTGTGGTATGACCACCCTTGCACCACGGTATTTTATGGTCGGCGTGCATATCTTCAAATGTCCAAACGATGTCCTTGCCCTCTGCCTTGCACATAGGACAGATACCCTTTTGTCTTTCATACATTGTCATTTTTTCATTATCGGTAAATGCTCTAATTGACAATGCCTTTTCTTTAGTCTTACCACTTAACAGATATTCGTAAATGCCTTTTTGTTTGGTAATATCATCGTCTTGTAAAAGACGGTTGATTTCGTTTTCCAACTCGTTGGGGTCATAAACATTATTTCCGTATTCATTATAGAGAATACCCCAATTTAACCCTTTCATTAGTTTTGCTCGGTATTTCGGGAAAGTCAGTTCAATCCAATCAATAACTGTCTTGAAATACTGTTTTAATGGGGTTGCATGGGTATCGTGTTGGTGTTCTGCCATATACTGTTCAATGGTCTTGTTTTCCTTTGCAGATACCCAACTTAAAACAATCTGCAAATAATCTTGTCTTATGGTTGAACCGTTCATATACTTTTCGCCAATCTTATAGGCGATACATTGGTTTTTGCTGAAATACTTTTTAGCATCGCTCAACCATTCGCCCGTATAAATGGCATTTCTTAATTCCTGCTCGGTTAGTTTCTCTCCGGCAATGTTAATGATTTTGAACCAATCCAATTTTTCGGTGTCTGTGCCTTTGCAAATATAAATCATCAATTTATAGTCAAGCACTTGTTCCGTAATTTCCTTTGATGTGTGTGCATAGTAGGGGGTCAATGGAGAATTAGGATTGGCGAAAATAGAATATCCATTATCCAACCAATCGCAAATAGATATGGTTCTTTGTTGTCCGTCCAACATTTCGTACGTTCCGTCTTCGTTCTCCGACCAGTACATAACATTCAACGGAAAATTATGTAGTATAGAGTTCATAACGGCAACTTTCTTTTTATCATCATATACGAACTCTCTTTGATAAGCAGGGCGAACATTTAATTTGCCACCAAAGGCAACAACCTGCCCACTTTCTTCATCGTTATAATATCCGTCAAATACATCTCTAACGGTTATTTCGTGTAATTGTATATCCATTATTGCTTTCTCCTTATAAGAACTCTTGCATATATGCTTGAATATAAAGCACCTGTTTCTTCATCACGAAAAGCAGGAATTTTATCTTTTTCCGGGTTAAAATCTCTATACAAAGTGCCTTTTGCATTCATTGTATATTTACCCGTTCCTTTACCACTTTTATCTAAAATTTCCATTCTTCTGTTAGTTGTAAATTCACAACTGCCAACAATTCCTAATGCAACAATTTCAAATTGGTCGGGATTGTATTTATCAAGGAAAGTTATAGGCACGCCCATAACACCATAATAATCTTCGGGAACATCGGCAGTTTTATCAACATTGATAGCATCATAATTCTTGTATTGTGAATATTCTTCGGGAGTATATCTTTTATACAAATCAAGATCGGTGTGTCTTTCGATATAATCCATATTAGTAAACCAACGAACACCCTTAACCCGTATATATTTTCTGCCTTGTTCGTCAATACGATAACCCGAAGCATTTAAGGGGTAATCATCAGGAACTCTAAACTCTCTGTCGCCACTATGTATGGAATATCCCATCCACATTTTATTATCTTTAATTAGTGCGAAAATCTCTTTATAGGTTATAGCATTCACATTACCGATAATAATAAACTGCTTATTATATTCCACTAATTGAGCAACAAAATCACGGAATAAAGAAAAAGGTGGATTTGTAACAACAATATCTGCTTGTTTCAAAATCTCAACACATTCGGGAGAACGGAAATCTCCGTCTCCTTTAAGCAAAGATAAGGCATTGTTTTTGTTTCGCAACAGATATTCAACATCGGTTAAATCAACGGCACCGTCCCCGTTAATATCAATAACTTCGGTTATCTCAATTTTATACGGAAATCTTTTAGGGGTGGTTTCTTCGCTCGGTAAAATATCAAAAATAGACAGTTGTTCAAACTGTTCGCCCACGACAGGAGAACCCATATAGCAAGTCGCAACTAACTTTTTAATGCCCAAAAAATTAAAATTCATTGCAAAATATTTGAAAAAGTTGCTTTCGTATGGGTCATCACAATTACAGAATACAACTTTATCCTTAAAATGTTTTCTGTAATGTTTCATTTCAATTTCAATATCGGCAAGTTGAGTATAAAACTCGTCTTTTTTTGCTTTATTTGCTTTTTTCAAATCACTATTTCCTGCCATGTGATTCACCCTCCAAATGTAACATAATGTTACATTTTTATTGTAACAAAAGGTTACAATAAAATCAAGGGTGATTTCATGCTTGGATTAAAGCTTATAAGAAAGCAACGCAATCTAAACCAACAAAAGGTTGCGATGGATTTACACATTTCGCGTGAATCTTTATCGTATTATGAAAACGGTAAAAGAGAACCTTCCCTTTCGTTATTAGTAGCAATGTCAAAATATTTTAATGTTTCTATCAATTTTTTGATAACAGGTGAAGAATTTGAGAAAAAATAAACCTTCCGATAATTGTCGGAAGGTTTATTTGATTTAATAAGCAAAACTTCTTTACGAAGTGTCTCCCTTGGTGTCCTTTTTTACAATCCCAATCCGTTTTGGCTCCCTTGTGCAAAGGGAGCTGTTGAGCGTAGCGAAACTGAGGGATTGTAAATTTACTTTTATCCCCTCAGTCACTACGTGACAGCTCCCCTTTATTACATTAAAAGGGGAGCCTCAATGGATTTAGTCATTAAAATCAGTAAATATTTCCTTAACACTGTTTTGTGGTGAATACTGCCAAAAATCAATATGGTCTGCGACGGTATAATACCTTAAGGGTGTAGGTGGTGCAAGCTGATTGAATGACTCCACTATCACCAGCTTAACCTTCATTTTTGAAGGGATAACAGACTTAACATAAACTGCCACCTGCTGACCCACAAACAAATTGTCCTGTGGCTCGGCAAGTCCTGCCAAATTCGGTGCAAGCTCCACAAACACGCCGTAATCCTCAATGCTTCTAACAACACCTGTTACCGTTTCACCGGTGGAAAAATTGTCGGCGTTCTCCTGCCATGTGCCCAAAAGCTCCTTAAGGGAAAAGGTTAGCTTATCAGGCTCTCTTTTGCGCAGCACAACCTTAATGCTGTCCCCCTCTGTCAGCCTTTCCGACGGGTGAGTTATACGGGAAACGGAAAGCATATCAATAGGGATAAGTGCGTTAATTCCGGCACCGATGTCAATAAATGCACCAAAGCGCTCAAGGTGAGTTACCTTGGCATCAATAACATCCCCCACCTGCAAATTGCTTAAGTACTCGTTAATACAACGAAGCTGTACTGCCCTTCGTGATAAAAGTGCAAGGCAGTTATTATATATATCCCGTTGAAAGCCTAAAACGGTAAAGCATACATTTTTGTTAACCTTTGATATTAGGGCAATATCTCTAACGGTACCGTCATCAATTCCCACTGCACCCTCACTGCGTGGAATAATTCCCCTAACTGCCCCTAAATCCAAGTGCAGATTATGCTCTCTGTCACAAAGGAGCACTCTTGACTCTAAAACTTCACCCCTCATCATAGCTTCCTTAATCTCATCTATGGTTTCAAATTGCCTTGATAATTCCTGATTTTTCCCCTCCGGGTAAAATTTCATAGCATCACTCTCTTTTATTTTTGTAGTTAAATATATTCACATACAATTAAAATTATGATAACTCATTGTAAAATTATAAAATGAGTGCTATAATAGTAAGGATAAACAGGCAGTGCTTTAAGCAAGCGAGACAAATCCGAACAAGCCTAAAACGGCTCGATTTCGGCATCTTTTCGCTTTTCGTCATTGTAAGGCGACAGCCTAACGGCTTCCTCAAAACAAAAATCTGCTCAAAATCAATTCCGTTTTAGGTCGCAGATTTTTTATGAAACGGATTTTTCGTTAGGCAAGGCACAAAACGCAGTTAATCCTTTCGGATTAACGAGTATTTTAACACAGCATAGCGAGAAATCCGTTCATAAAAAACTTATTCGGATTTGTCTCGCTTGCTTAAGGAGAAAAATGGACTTGAATTTAGGTGACATTGTAATTATGAAAAAGCCACACCCCTGTGGCTGCAGAGAGTTTGAAATAACAAGGCTTGGGGTTGACTACAAGCTGAAATGCTGTAATTGTCAACGAGAATTTATGATACCAAGGGTTAAGGCAGAAAAAAGCATAAAGGCAGTTAAAGAAAATGAGTAGCAATAAGCCTATTGGATTTTTGGACTCCGGTATCGGTGGAATAAGCGTTTTAAGCAAGGCTGTTAAAATTCTGCCAAAGGAGGATTTTGTTTTTTTCAGCGACTCTGCCAACAACCCCTACGGCGATAAGACCGACAGCGAAATAATCAGCAGATGCGATTATTTAGTTGACCTTTTGGTTAACAAGAAGCACTGCAAGGCTGTTGTGCTTGCCTGCAACACTGCATCTGCCAAGGCCGTTAATTATTTAAGAGAAAAGTACACTGACCTGCCTATCGTTGCTATTGAGCCTGCATACAAAATGGTTCACGACGAAAATCCTGACGGATTTACTCTTGTTATGGCAACACGAGGTACCCTTGAAAGCGAAAAATTCCACAGGCTTTACACCGAATATAACAACCACAACACAAGGCTCCTTGCCTGTGTGGGACTTGCCGATGTAATCGAGGACGGAAGCAAGGAGGATATACAAAAATATTTAGAGGATAATCTTAAGGAATTCAAGGGAATAACAGATAATGTGGTATTAGGCTGTACCCACTACCCTCTTGCCAAGGAGGAAATAAGGAGCGTGCTGGGTGATGTCAACTTCTTTGACGGCGCACAGGGTGTTTCCAATCAGCTAAAGCGAATTTTAGTGCAGCAGGATTTACTGAATAATAAAAACGAAAAGGGCAGTATTGAATTTATCGACTCGTCAAAAACAGTGCAAATGCAAAAAGAAAAGGAAAAAAGATTTTTTCAGCTGCTTAGTGAGGACAATATATGATTGATAAGCTAAATGAGGTAGAAAAAAGATTTGAAGAGGTTAACGAGCTTGTGTGCAATCCGGAGATTGTGTCCGACCAGGAAAAATACACAAGGCTTATGAAGGAGCTAAAGCAATTAACCCCTGTTGTTGAAAAGTTCAGAGAATATAAAAAGGCACAGTCAACTCTTGAGGAATCAAAAATGATGCTGGATGAGGGTGGACTTGATGCCGACTTTGCCCAAATGGTAAAGGAAGAGCTTGAGCAAAGCAAGGAGGATATTGAAAGAATATCAGAGGAGCTTAAGGTGCTTTTGCTGCCCCGTGACCCTAATGATGACAAGAATGTTATTATAGAAATTCGTGGTGGTGCCGGTGGCGAGGAGAGTGCATTGTTTGCAGGTGTACTTTTCCGTATGTACTCAATGTACGCCGAGTCAAAGGGCTTTAAAACCGAAGTGCTTAACGCCAATGAAACAGGACTTGGCGGATATAAGGAAATCAGCTTTTCCGTTGAGGGTGACGGTGCTTATTCAAGGTTTAAATTTGAATCAGGCGTTCACCGTGTTCAGCGTGTACCTGAAACAGAGAGTCAGGGCAGAATACACACCTCCACCACAACTGTTGCCGTTTTGCCGGAGGCAGAGGAGGTTGATTTTGAAATCAATCCAAAGGATTTGCAGATAGACACCTTCCGTTCCTCCGGTGCAGGTGGCCAGCATATTAACAAAACATCATCTGCAATCCGTATCACTCACCTGCCCACAGGCACGGTAGTTGAGTGTCAGGACGAACGCTCACAGCACAAGAACAAGGAAAAGGCACTTAAGGTTTTGCGTTCACGCCTTTATGACGAGGAAAAGGCAAAGCATGATGCAGAAATTGCCGGCGAAAGAAAGGCACAGGTGGGTACAGGTGACAGATCTGAAAGAATACGCACCTACAATTACCCACAGGGCAGGGTATCCGACCACAGAATAGGCTTAACTATTTACAAATTAGAGCAATTTCTTAACGGTGATATGGACGAAATGATTGACGCTCTTATTACAGCCGACACAGCAGAAAAGCTAAAGGCACAAAGCGAGGAATAAATTTATACTTTAGCTTCAGGAAGTTCATTATGGAAACAAAAATTTTATCTACAAGTGAATATGATATTGACCTTGCAGGTAAAATTATTGCAGGTGGAGGGCTTGTTGCATTCCCTACGGAAACGGTTTACGGCTTAGGTGCAAATGCGCTAAACGAGGAGGCTGTAAAAAAGATTTACATTGCCAAGGGCAGACCAAGCGACAATCCGTTAATTGTGCATATTGCAGACAAAGGCGACATTGCCCCTTTAGTTAAGGAAATTACGCCAAAGGCACAGGCACTTATTGACAAATTTTTTCCTGCACCTTTAACAATTATTCTGCCAAAGAGCGAAAAAATCGGCAGTACCGTATCAGGTGGGCTTGACACCGTTGCCGTAAGAATGCCTGAAAACGAAATTGCCCAAAGGCTGATTAAATGTGCAGGATGTCCCGTTGCTGCTCCCAGTGCCAACACATCAGGACTGCCGTCGCCCACAAGGGCAAAATATGTTATTGACGATATGATGGGTAAGATTGATGCAATCATTGACGGTGGCGATTGCAAATTCGGTGTGGAGTCAACGGTTATTACCCTTGCCACAGACACACCCACCATACTTCGCCCCGGTGCAGTAACCAAGGAAATGATTGAAGATGTTATCGGCGAGGTTATAGTTTCCCCTGCTGTACTTGAGGGTATGAAAAAGGACGAGATTGCCCAATCACCGGGTATGAAATACAAGCACTATGCACCAAAGGCAAGGGTCGTTATTGTTGATGCAGATAAAAAAGCTTACGAGGATTTTGTTAATTCAAGGCAGGATGCATTTGCCCTTTGCTTTGAGGAGGATAATGTTACAATCCCAAAAGTAACCTACGGCAAGGAAAACGATGATTTGTCACAGGCAAGGGAGCTTTTCGACACCCTTCGACAATTAGATGAAATGGGTGCAAAAAAGGTTTACGCAAGGATACCCTCCGTTACAGGTGTGGGTATGGCTGTTTATAACAGGCTTATCCGTGCTGCTGCATTCAATGTGATTGATTTAAGAAAGCCCTTTTTTATCGGCTTAACAGGTCAAACCGGTGCCGGCAAGGGATATGTTGCTGACAGGCTTAAGGCGTTGGGATTTAATGTGCTTGATGCTGACAAATATGTAAAATCAATTTACGACAACAACCCCGAAATATTAAAAAGACTTGCAAACGCCTTTGGTGATACGGTAGTTAAAAACGGTCAGGTAGATAGAGCAGAGCTGGGCAAAATTGCATTTTCGTCAAAGGAAAATACGCAAAGGCTGAATTCCATTGTTCACCCACAGGTTATTGCCATGTGTGAGGCAGACGCAAAGCCCTTGGCAGTTTTTGACGCACCACAGCTTTTTGAGGCAGGTGCACAGGACAAATGCAGCAAAATTATTTGCGTTACTGCTCCAAAGGAAATTAGGCTTCAACGAATTATCAGCCGTGATAAAATATCAAAGGAAAGGGCACTTGCAAGGATAAATGCCCAATTTAATGAGCAATACTATATTGACAACTCCGACTATGTTATTGAAAACAACGGTCAGGATATTGATACACAAATTAACAATATTATGGAGGAAATA
>CAMFYM010000017.1 GCA_946002045.1 uncultured Clostridia bacterium
TTCTAATTGTATATACTCAATATTAACATATTTCCCTTTAAAAATAAAATATTTTTTAATATTGACTAAATTTCGTGCAAACTATATTATTATATTAGGTGATATAAATGGTTTACATTGTTATTATAGCGATAATGATAATATTTGTTATATTTTGCTATTTTCAAAACAACAGGATTGATAAGACCTACTATGAAATTAAAAAAGATAATATTGATAGAGATTTAAAAATTGTGCATCTTTCTGACTTTCATTCAAAAAGAATTAACAAAGTTGTTGATATTTTAGAAAAAGAGAAGCCAGACATAATCTGCATTACAGGTGACTATATTAACGACAAATGCAAAAACAAAGAAAAAATGCTTGAATACGGCAAAAGACTTGTGAGTATTGCTCCTGTATATTACATAACCGGTAATCACGAAAGGCGACTTGACTCCTTTGACCAGCTGATGTGTGAGTTAAAATCAATAGGGTTTATCGTTTTGCTTAATGAAATTGCAGAAAATGATGAAATTGCAGTGTTGGGATTAGATGAAAATCAGGCTGATTTTAAGGATTACAGAGCAAGAAAAAACGGCACATTTGAATATAAGGATATGAGCAAATATTTCAAGGAACTTGAAAAAATTGACAAGCTACGCATAGTGCTAAGCCACTTCCCCGAAAACTTTGAAGGATTAAAGGAAATGAATTATTCACAATATAATTTTGATTTACAGCTATCAGGTCATGCTCATGGTGGTCAGTGGATAATGCCCCTTGTAGGTCCATTATTTTCTCCGGGACAAGGAGTATTTCCTAAATATGCAAGGGGTAGCTTTGGTGACAAACCTATGATGATTGTAAGTCGTGGATTAGGAAATTCGGAATTTCCGTTAAGGCTTTTTAATCATCCTGAGGTTATAATTATAAGCATAAAAAAATCGTAGAGCAATCTACGATTTTTTTAATGTTCTTTCTCTGTCTTTGTAATCGGGTAAATATTGTTCAATTAAATTGTAAAAATCCCTGCTGTGATTGTGATGCTTAATATGTGCAAGCTCGTGAACAACAACATAATCAATAGCATAATCGGGATACTGCATTAAGAATACGGAAAAGCATAGGGAATTATTTTGGTTACAGGAACCAAAACGCTTTTTTGCTTTAGTTATCTTTATTCCTGTTGGCTTTAAGCCCATAAGTCTTGAATAATACTCAACCCTTTTAGGTATTACATCCTTTGCAAGAACCATTAGATTGTTTATCTGTTCATCTGTTAGACTTGTTTTTTCAATGGCACGCTTTTTATTTTCTATTGCCCTTTCAATCCAGGATTGATGCTTTTGCACAAAATTATCAATAACGCTTTTGGGCGTCAATAAAGGAGCTTTAACAACAGCATTAAGCTCGTCATTGACTGATAGGGTCATTGTTTTTCTGCTTGAACGAATTACAATTATTTCCATTACTATTCCTTAAGCAAGCGAGATAAATCCTAATAAGTTTTTTGTGAACGGATTTCTCGCTATGCTACGTTAAAATACTCGTTAATCCGAAAGGATTAACTGCGTTTTGTGCCTTGCCTAACAAAAAATCCGTTTCATAAAAAATCTGCGACCTAAAACGGAATTGATTTTGAGCAGATTTTTGTTTTGAGGAAGCCGTTAGGCTGGCGCCTTATAATGACGAAAAGCGAAAATATGCCGAAAGAAAGCCGTTTTAGGCTTGTTCGGATTTATCTCGCTTGCTTAGATGGCTTCATTGTAAGTCCAATTCTCTTTTTAGCCAAATCAACGGAAATAACCCAAACTGTAACAATATCCCCAACCTTTAAAGCATCACTTGGATGCTTGATGAATTTATTTGTAATTTGTGATATGTGAACAAGTCCGTCCTGATGTACTCCAATGTCAACAAAAGCACCGAAATCAATAACATTTCTTACAGTACCCTTTAGTTCCATACCTACTTTTAAGTCATCAATGCCCATAATATCTGTTCTCAAAAGAGGTGCAGGTAATTCATCTCGAGGATCTCTTCCGGGCTTTGAAATTTCCTTTGTTATATCAATAAGAGTAGGCTCACCTATGCCTAATTTTTCAGAGAGTGCTGCTGTACCCGCAGACGAAACATAAGCATCTATCTTTTTAACATCACCGTTTCTAATATCCTCATCAGTTACACCACATAATGCAAGCAGCTCCTTTGCAGCATTATAGCTTTCGGGATGGACTGCTGTGTTATCAAGAACATTATCACTTTCGCTCACTCTCAAAAAGCCTGCACATTGCTCAAATGCCTTTGGTCCCAGCTTTGGCACCTTTTTCAGTTGTTGGCGAGAGGTAAATTTACCGTTCTCTTGCCTAAAGGACACAATATTATTTGCCACGGCAGATGATACGCCTGCTACACGGTTTAGAAGCTGAGCAGAGGCTGTATTAAGGTCAACTCCAACAGCGTTGACGCAATCCTCCACTACTCCGTCAAGGGATTGAGTTAACTGATTTTGTGGCATATCGTGCTGATACTGTCCTACACCGATAGCCTTTGGGTCAATTTTTACAAGCTCTGCTAACGGGTCTTGCAGTCGCCTTGCAATAGATACTGCACTTCGTAGTGATACATCGTAATCAGGGAATTCCTGCGCTGCCAATTTTGATGCAGAATAAACTGATGCTCCTGCCTCACTGACAACCATATATGAAATTCCACAATCAAGCTCCTTGATTACATCTGCTGCAAACACCTCTGTTTCGTGTGATGCAGTACCGTTACCTATTGCAAAAATTTGAACCTTATATTTTTTTACAAGGTCTTTTATAATTCTTTTTGCCTCATCAATCTTATTATGGGGAGGAACGGGATAGATAACGCCTGTATCAAGCACCTTTCCTGTTTCATCAACAACGGCAACCTTGCAGCCTGTTCTGTAACCTGGGTCAAGACCGAGTGTTACCTTATTCTTTACAGGAGGCTGCATTAGTAATTGGCGTGTGTTATTTGCAAATACCTTGATAGCATTAACACAGGCTCTGTCGGTTAATTCATTTCTTATCTCTCTTTCAATCGAGGGGAATATTAAGCGAGTGTAGGCGTCCTCTATTGCCTCTATAACAAGCTGTCCCCTTTCATCATTATTTCTAATGTGGAGATTTGTGAGAATAGAAACACCTACTGCCTTGTCAAAATCCAAGGATACCTTTAATACGCCCTCCTTTTCTCCCCTGTTAACTGCTAAAATTCTGTGGTTGGCAATGCTTTTAACAGGCTCACTGTATTCCTTATACATTTCATATACGCCCAAATCCTCCTGTGCGCCTGTAACAGAAATTACTGCGTTATTTTTTAAGGAATAGCGTAGCATCTTTCTGCCCTTTGGGTCATCGGAAACCAATTCTGCAATAATATCCTTTGCTCCATTTATTGCATCATCAACAGTTAAAACATTGTCATTAAGATAGTCTTGAGCAATTTTGCTAACGCTCAATATATCATTTGTTTGAGAATAAATAGCGTCAGCCAGGCCCTGTAATCCATTTGCCTTTGCAACAGAGGCTCTTGTTTTTTTCTTTGGTCTAAATGGTCTGTATATATCCTCAAGCTCCGTTAAGGTAGCTGCATTTTCAATAGACCTCAATATTTCATCTGTCATCAACTCCTGTGATTCAATAGACAAAATTATTTTGCTTTTTTGCTCCTCCATGTTGCGAAGATAGTTTAATCTGTCAGCAAGTGTTCTTAAAAGCTGGTCGTCAAGAGAGCCTGTCGCTTCCTTTCTGTATCGAGCAATAAAGGGTATTGTATTGCCGTCATCAATTAGTTTTATTACATTTTCTACCTGCCAAGGCTTAAGTGAAAACTCCTGTGTTAGCTTTAAATTTATATCCATAATCTTTCCTTTCAAGAAATTATAAATGTATTTTAACAGATTTTACAAAAAAAGAAAAGTACATAATATTGTAATTTGATTGTTTTTTTGATATTATAGAGTCAACTACTGATTTGGAGAAACAGATATGAATTTTAATGAGCTTGCAAAAAGCAGATTTTCCTGCAGAAAATTTGATAACAAATCAGTTGAGCAGGAAAAAATCGACATTATTCTTGACACTGCATTAAACGCACCCACAGCTGTTAACAAGCAGCCACAAAGAATATTGGTTTTAACTGATAAGAACAAGCTGGAAAGGCTGAATGCTTGTACTAAGTACGGCTTCAACGCACCCCTATGCTTTGCTGTTTGCTATGACAAATCTAAGGCATATAACAGAGGCTATGACGGTAAAAATTCAGCAGAAATAGATGCAAGTATTGTTACAACTCATATGATGCTTCAGACACAGGATTTGGGGCTTGGTACAACATGGGTTATGGCATTTAATCCAACTGCTGCAAGGCAATGCTTTGATATACCGGACGAGCTTGAAATTCTTGCTTTACTGCCAACCGGCTATCCGGCAAAGGATGTTGAAATCAGTCCACTGCACAGCAAGCATATTGATTTAGAGGAAATGGTAAGCTATAACGAATTTTAAAGGTGAGCATCATTATGAATGATAAAGAATGTGTAAGATTTCTTGAAAATGTTATGGAATTCGGCAGACAGTATGTTGAAACCGGTGCAGAAATGAAAAGAGTTGAAGATAGTCTGCACAGACTGTGTGAGGCATATGGCTTTAAGCATATAGAGGTTTATGCAGTAACATCAACGATAATTATTACAATTAAATCACCTGAGGGTCAGATTTACACTCAAAGCGTTCGTGTTACTAACAGCTCTACCGACCTTGGCAGGCTTGAGGAACTAAATGCACTTTGCAGAGAAATTTGCAGCACTACCCCGTCGTTAGATATTCTTGATAAAAAAATACTCAACTACAAAAAACCAAAGGGTAAGCCTGTAATAAAGTGTATTGGTTATATGCTGGCAGCAGGTGGCTTTGCAGTATTTTTTGGTGGCAGTGCATTGGACGGTATTGCTGCTGCAGTTATTGCTATCGCAATTTATCTAATGGATTATAACTTTCCTTTACGAAAGCTTAACAATGTAGTATATACATTTATTGCAAGCTTTATTTCCGGTACACTTGCTTTGATTTTTGCACGAATAGGATTTGGCAATAATGCAGATAAAATAATGATTGGTGACATAATGCTTTATATTCCGGGTCTGCTACTGGTTAATTCCATTAAGGAAATGTTCAACCGTGACATTACAACAGGAATTAACAGGTTTATTGAGGCAATAATCATTGCCATTGCTATTGCAGGTGGCTTTGCTCTGTCGGTAATTTGCTTGGGAGGTGTGTTGAAATGAAGGACGCTCTAATTCAAATTGCTATGGCAGGTATCGGCACATTAGGCTTTTCTATCTACTTCAGAGTTAGAGAAAAGAATGTTGTTGCGTCAACCTTTGCAGGTATAATCGGCTGGGCTGTTTATCTTTTAGTGTTTCACTTTACAAGCAAGCTGTTTTTTGCTAACTTTGTGGCTTCGTTTGTTGTTTACATTTTTTCAGAGATAATGGCAAGAATACTTAAGGCTCCGTCAAACATTTATCTTATTCCGGGTATTATACCGTTATTGCCCGGTGGTGCGCTTTATTATATGATGCACAATATTGTTGAGGGTAATTGGCAGGGCATCCTTTCAGAGGGAGAAAAAACTGCATCCATTACCTTTGGTATTGCAGCAGGTATCCTTGCAGGTACTGTAATTTTCACTTATATTTCCAAAGAAAAGGAAAAGAAAAAGATTAAGACCTTGACAGAAAAATAGCACCCCTGAATAACACAGAGGTGCTCATTGTGGATGGAGTATTTTTAAAAGCAGACAGAGAAATGAAAAAAGTATTTTATGAATTGAATGAGGAGAAACTCTGACTCCGTATTCTGCTTTCCACTTATTTATCGCTTGTATGTATAATAGCAAATGAAAATTTCAAAACTGTTAAAGTAAAATGAATTTTATTATCAAAATTTATTTCTATTTTGTTAATTGATTTACGGGAGGTGTTACTATAAATAATAATGAAAAATATTTTGTTTCGCTCATATCCTCGCATTTAAACAAAAGTGAGCCTGATATACCCGATGGCATTGACTGGAACGAAATTTACAGATTATCAAACATACATAATATTTGTGCAATAGTTACATCTCAGATTTTACTGCTGCCTAAAGAGTTACAACCACAAAAAGAGATATTGTCAAAATTTCGTCAGCAAATGGGTTACTCTCTTATCGGCTTTGACGAAAAGGAAAAAGCATTAAAGCTTCTCCGTAAGCTATTTACTGATAATGAAATTGATTATATGTTTGTTAAGGGTGCAATAATTAAGGAATATTATCCTGTTAAGGAATTCAGAACAAGTGGAGATATAGACACTGTTGTAAGAATTGAGCAGCTGTATAAGGTTAAAGCAGCACTTGTTGAAAAAGGACTTCCTATAAAAAGCGAAAATGCACAGCTTATTGTAACAAAATGCTTTGGACAGGAGATTGAAATACACAGTAACGAGGATTACGATAACGAATATTTCAAAAACATTTTTGATTTATCTGTTAAAAATGGATTTGAGTATAGGCTTAATGATGAAGCGCACCTGCTTTATGTTCTCTGTCACATTATTAAGCACTTTAATGCCTTTGGTGCCGGAATAAAAATGTTTGCTGACATAGATGTGCTGATAAGAAAAATAAATGATTTTGATTATGAAAAATTTATCAGCATATGTAATGAGCTGAATATTTCTACCTTTGCTAAATCAAGCTTTTCTCTTTGTAATTATTGGTTTAATACACCTGTTAGTGCTGAAATTGATTTTAGCAAATCAAACGAATTTAGGGAGCTTTTTGAAGGTGAAGTCATTAACAGTGGTACCTTTGGCTTTAACAAAAGAAATCTTGGTGACTATTATATTAACAAAGGTATTGGTGAAAACAGCAAAAATAATTTTGCTGCAAAAATCAGAGCATTATTTAAGTTAGTTTTTCCCGGTGCAGACACCTTAAAAAGAAGCTTTGAATACTGCAAAAAGCACCCTATACTGTTGCCGATAGCGTGGATAAACAGAGTGTTTATAGGAATATTCAAACGAGGTGGTCATTCCATAAATACCGTTAACTCTATATTAAACACCGGTGAAGAAACGCTGCAATACAAAAAGCTCCTTGACGAGCTTGAAATATGAATATAAACAAAAAAGGCTTGTTTAGTAATTAACTAAACAAGCCTTTTTTTATACTGCCTCTATTGACAGGATATTAAATTCCCTACCTCTAATAACCTTATAATCGGATTTTGAACATTTAGGGCAAATTCTACTGTTTTTAAGCATTTCATATTCAGTGCCACAGGTACATCTTGCCACAGCAGGAATACGGATTAAATTAAGCTGTGTATTATTAAACACGCCTTCCTGCCTTGCAACATTCCAGCACTCCTCAAAATAATCGGGCAATATGCCGGACAGCTCGCCACATTCAATGTTAACGGCAGTAACTTTTTTCAAGTTTTGCTCTTTCATTATTTCTTCAAGAAGGTCGAAGGTTTCAATTACAACGCTTAATTCGTGCATTACTCATTCCACTCTTTAACCTGTGCTTTGAGCCAATCACACCAAGCATCTACGCCCTCACCTGTTTTTGCAGAAATAAAGAACACCTGTGCATTCGGATTAAGCTTATGAATACGCTCAACAACTGCATCGTCATCAAAATCAAATACTGATTTTGTGTCAATTTTATTGATAAGCACAACATCTGAAATTGTAAACATAAGTGGGTATTTGAGTGGCTTATCGTCACCCTCAGGCACAGACAAAATCATGGCATTTTTTGAAGCACCTGTATCAAATTCTGCCGGGCAAACAAGATTGCCCACATTTTCAAGCACAACAAGGTCTAAATCCTCTGTACCGAATTCCTTAATACCCTGCTCTGTCATACCTGCATCAAGGTGACACATACCACCTGTATGAAGCTGTATTGACCTAACGCCTGTGTCTGCAATAGTCTTTGCATCAACATCGCTGTCTATATCTGCCTCCATTACGCCCATCTTTAATTCATCCTTAAGACGAGCGATGGTTGCTTTAAGAGTAGTGGTTTTACCACTGCCCGGTGATGACATAAGGTTAAGTAAAAAGGTCTTTTGCTTTTTCAGCTCAGCTCTTACTCTGTCTGCCTCTCTGTCATTATTTTCAAACACACTTCTTTTAATTTCAATTACCTTATATTCTTCCATATTAGTCCTCACTGTTTGCAAAAAGATTTAAAAATTCATCACGGCTCAGTCCACAATTACGAGCAGAATCGTTATCGGGAACGGCTCTTATAACCTTACCGTTGTAACGAGATACAACTGCATTGCACTGCTCACCGTTAATCACTCTGCTTTCAACAGAATACTGTTCATTAAGTGGCACCTGCTTTTTAAGGGCAGATTTTTCTGTTAATGCACCTGTTGGACAAAGCTCAACACACATACCACAGCCGTTACATTTTGTTTGGTCAAGTGGCAACGCAAAGGCAGGTGACACACTTGTTTTAAATCCACGACCTAAAAGACCGATGGCGCTGATATTCATAACCTCCTTACAGGAGCGAACACACAAACCACAAAGAATACATTTTGCAGTATTTCGTTCGATAAATGAATTTTCGTCACGGGTATATTTCTGTGGCATTTCGCCTGCAAAGCGCTGTGGGTTAATATCATATCTTTGAGCAACCGACAGAAGCTTACATTTGAAATATTCACGGCATCCACATTCAAGGCATCTCTGTGCCTCCTTTTGTGCCTCCTCTGCCGTTAAGCCTAATGACACCTCGTCAAAGCCGTTTTTTCTATGATTTGGCTCAAGAACACTTGCAACAATTCTCGGCTCCTTTTCCTTTGAGGAAAGATCAATTCTTTCATCATCACGCTTGCTGATATATTTTTCCGTCAAATCAAGCTCATAGCCGTTCAAATAAGCATCAACAGCCTTAACGCATTTTTCAGCCTCGCCAATAGCAGCAATAGCTATTGATGCACCCTTGTTAGTTGCATCGCCAATAGCAAACACACCGTCAATATTAGTTTTAAATGTATCCTCGTCTGCAAGGATTGTGCCCCTTTCTGTAAGCTCAACCACATTAAAATCTGTGCTGTCAAGCTTTTGACCGATAGCCATAATCACGCTGTCAAGAGGCAGATATTCTGTTTTACCCTCTATTGCAACAGGGCGTCTTCTGCCGGAGGCATCAGGCTCGCCCAGCTCCATAAGCTGAAGGGTCATACCACACACCTTGCCGTCCTGACTGTGAATTTCAACAGGATTTGTAAGGAATTTATATACAACTCCCTCTTCTTTTGACTCCTTAATTTCAATCTCCTCGGCAGGCATTTCCTTTTCGGTTCTGCGATAGATTACATAAACCTCTTTTGCACCAAGACGAACTGCTGTACGGCAGGCATCCATAGCAGTATTACCACCACCACAGACTGCAACTCTTTCGCCGATATTAACACTATCACCTTGGATTACACTACGGAGGAAATCAATACCACCGTAAACGCCTTGAGCATCCTCGCCTTTAACTCTCATAGGTGTTGACTTCCAGGCACCCGGCGCAAGAATAACTGCATCGTTAACAGATTTAAGCATATCAAGTGTTATATCACTGCCGAACTTAACATTGTTAACAAGGTTAACACCTGTTTTTTCAATAATGGCAATTTCGCTGTCAAGGACCTCCTTTGGCAAACGATACTGTGGAATACCGTAACGGAGCATACCACCCATTTTATCCATCATATCAAATACAGTTACACTGTGACCCTTTTGTCTTAAATAAAGGGCTGCAGTAAGACCGGCAGGTCCACCACCCACAATGGCAACCCTTTTGCCTGTGTCTGCATTACACTGTGGAATATATGAATCTCCCTTTAAGTCCATATCGGCAGCAAATGCCTTTAGCTGAGCAATGTTAATAGGCTCCTCAACCTTACCACGCCTACAAGCCTTTTCGCAAGGGTGTGGACATACCCTGCCGATAGATGCAGGAAGTGGAATTTTATTCTTAATAAGCTTTAATGCTGCATCAAAATCGCCGTTTGCAATAAGTCCCACATATCCCTGACAATCTGTGTTAGCTGGGCAGGCAAGCTGACAGGGAGCAACGCAATCGCCGTCATGGGCAGACATCAAAAGCTCCATTGCAATTTTTCTTGACTTAACAACTCTTTCGCTTTCTGTGTTAATAACCATGCCCTCGCTAACCTTTGCAGAGCATGAACGAAGAAGCTTTGGTACTCCCTGCGCTTCAACTACACAAAGACCACAGGCACCGTAAACCTCCACTGCTTCATCATAGCAGAGAGTTGGTATGTAAATACCGTTTTGGCGTGCTGCCTCTAATATTGTACTGCCGGCAGGAGCAGTAATTTCTATACCGTTAATTTTAAGATTTACCAAATCCATATCTGCTCCTCCTTATCCTTTAATTACTGCACCGAATTTACAGCTTTGAATACATTTGCCACACTTAATACATTTTTCCGTATCAATAATGTGGGCACTCTTAACCTCTCCTGCTATTGCATTAACAGGACAATTCCTTGCACAAAGAGTACAGCCCTTACACTTATCAGCATCAATAGAATACTTAATAAGGTCGGCACATTCTCCGGCAGGACACTCCTTATTTTCAATATGAGCTATGTACTCATCCTTAAAATACTTAATTGTAGTCAACACAGGGTTTGGTGCTGTTTGACCGAGACCGCAAAGAGCACCGTCCTTAATTGCATAGCAAAGCTCCTCAAGCAGTTCAATATCACCCTGCTGACCTTCGCCTTTAGTAATTCTTGTTAAAATCTCAAGCATTCGTGTTGTTCCGATACGGCAATGAATACATTTGCCACAGCTTTCCTTGGCAGTAAAGTCCAGGAAGAATTTTGCCATACCCACCATACAGGTACTCTCGTCCATAACAACCATACCACCGGAGCCCATAATAGCTCCTGTTGCACCTAATGCCTTGTAATCAATAACTGTATCTATAAGGCTTGCAGGAATACAACCACCTGACGGACCACCCATCTGAACAGCCTTAAATTCCTTATCGCCCTTCATTCCACCACCGATGTCAAAAATAACATCACGCAGAGTTTTGCCCATAGGAATTTCTACAAGTCCACTGCGCTTAACCTTGCCTGTTACGGCAAATACCTTTGTACCCTTTGAGCCTTCCGTACCCATAGCAGCAAATGCCTCGCCACCATTGTTAATAATCCAGCCCACATTGGCAAAGGTTTCAACATTATTGATATTAGACGGCTTTCTCCAATAACCACTTTGTGCAGGGAACGGAGGCTTAAGCCTTGGCATACCACGATGACCCTCAAGAGATTCAATCAGCGCCGTTTCCTCGCCACAAACAAAGGCACCTGCACCTGCTTTAATTGACATATGGCAGGAGAAATCCGTGCCGAAAATATTGTCGCCTAAAAAGCCTGCTTCAGTTGCCTGCTCAATAGCTCTCTCCAGTCTTTTTATTGCAAGTGGATATTCTGCTCTAACATAAACAACGGCATTTTTTGCACCGATTGCATATGCACCGATAAGCATACCCTCAATAAGATTATGGGGGTCGGATTCAATAACAGCTCTGTCCATAAATGCACCGGGGTCGCCCTCGTCTGCATTACAGATAAGATACTTTTCTTCGCCCTCAGACTGTCTTGCAGCGTTCCACTTAAACCAGGTTGGGAAGCCTGCACCACCACGACCGGCAAGACCTGATGTCTTAATAACCTCAATAACCTCCTGAGGTGTCATTTCAGTTACAGCCTTCTTTAACGCTGAATAGCCGTCGGCATTAACAAAATCCTCGATCTCCTCAGGGTTAATAACACCACATCGCCTTAAAGCAATACGAGTCTGCTTTTCCAAAAACTGCTTATCCTCGTCGCTGACAAGTAAATGAGCAATTACATCTTCATCGCCTGTTAAAACAAATTCAGCGATTTTTTCTGCATCATTTTCTGTTACACGAACAAGACGCCTAACATCGCAGCCTTCCTCATAGATATCAACGATAGGCTCAAGATAACACATACCTACACAGCCTGCAATAGTTAACTGTGCACCACCGAGATTTTTTGTTAACAGTGCCTGCCTAACCTTTTCGGCACCTGCTGCTATACCACAGGAGCCCTCGCCTACAACTATTTTATATTTGCTCATCATTCTGCCTCCCTTAACTCTCTTAAGATTTTGATTGTTTTATCGGGAGTGAGTGAGCCATATGTATCCTCGTTTATCATCATAACAGGTGACAAAGAGCAACAGCCTAAGCAGGCAACACACTTAAGTGAAAACAATCCGTCTTCTGTTGTTTCCCCATCAGATATACCAAGCTCCTCCTGAATTGTTTGTAATATCAATTCGCTTGAATTAACATGGCAGGCAGTACCCTGACAAAGCATAATAAGATACTTGCCCACAGGAGTTAATCTGAATTGAGTATAAAATGTGGCAACACCCATAATTTCGCTTTCGGCAATAGATGTACGCTCACTTATACGGCAAATTGCATCCTTTGGCAAATAGCCGTATATATCCTGAGTTTTTTGTAAAATTGTTATCAATGAGCCTTTAACCTCTGCCAGCTCATCAAGAACAGGCTCAATTAAGCTCAAATCAATTTTGTTCTCCATTTACTCATCTCCGTATCCAATAATAAATTTATACAAATTACATTTTCAATATAATAATTGATAAGCAATAAATTTTCAATAGTAAATTAAAGGGAATTTTCTGCCCTATGTCAACACATATTTTTCCACCATTTGTGCTAAGCCGTCATCGGCATTTGACGGTGCAACAAACTTGGCTGATGCCTTACATTCCTCTGTTCCGTTACCCATTGAAAAGGAATACCTTGCAAATTTAAGCATTGGTATATCGTTACCCGCGTCGCCAAAGGTCATAGTATTATCGGCAGTAATCCCCATAATATCGCATATACCCTTTACTGCCTGACCCTTGTCAACATTACTATTTGTTGCCTCAAGATTACCCTTAAAGCTGCAGGCAACGGTTAAATCAAGAGATAACAGCTTTTGCTCATATTTATTAAAATCGCAATCCTTAACAGAATACAAGGTAATTTTTTCTATTCCTCTATCACCCACATACCCCAACAAATCATTATGACCGTTCATTGTGGTCATAACCTCGTCAATAAATTCCTGTGGGAAGCCTGTGTTAACAAATAAATCCTCTGTGCCAAGCTGATAATGAGATTTGCCGTCAATATATATTTCAAAAAATACACGGTTATCTAAAAAATATTTAATGGCATCCTTCGCTTTGTCATTAGGGATAAGATTTGAATAAATAACCTTGTTCAAATTCCTGTCAAAAACACAGGCGCCGTTAGCATACATAATATAATCTGCAAAGGGCAGCTGATTGGTAACATTATCAATCAGCGTCAACGGTCTGCCTGTTGTTATGGCAATTTTCACTCCCATATCGTGAGCAGATTTGAGAGCATTATAGGTACGCTTCGTTACTGTTAGGTGGTCAGTAAACATCAGCGTGCCGTCTAAATCTGTTGCAATTAGCTTTATCAAATTAAAGCTCCCTTTCTTTACGAAAAATCAAATGTGAAGAATTGATGTTGCAAGTGCAAAATAAATCAAAAGTGAAAGTGCGTCAATAACCGTTGTAATAAACGGCTGTGAAATAACAGCAGGGTCAAGCTTAATCTTCTTTGCAAATACAGGGAAGGCACAGCCCACTGCCTTTGCAAAAATAATTTCGATAACTAAGGTAAGACTTATTACCAAATCAACCTTTAATGTGATACCATCCATGCCTAACAGTAGCCTGTCAACAAACCAAATTTTTATAAAGTTAACGCCTGCCAAGGTTAAGCCACATACTAAACCGACTCTGATTTCTTTCCATAAAACCTTAATTATATCCTTAAAATCCACCTCGTTAAGTGATAATGCACGAATGATAACTGCACTTGTTTGGCCACCGGCATTACCACCTGTGCCTGTCAGCATCGGTATAAAGGAGGTTAAAACTATCATTGCGGAAAGCTTATCCTCAAATGCATTTAAAATCATACTGGTAAAGGTTGCACTGACCATAAGAAAGAGCAGCCACAAAACTCTTGACTTCCAGGTTTCAAAAACAGACATTTTAAGATAAGGCTTTTCGTTAGGAACGATAGCGCTCATCTTTTGGATATCCTCGGTGTTCTCATCCTGAAGGACATCCATAGCGTCATCGACTGTGATGATGCCCACAAGCCTGTTTTCCATATCAACAACAGGAAGTGCAAGAAAATCGTACTTGTTAAGAAGATTAGCAGCAGACTCCTGGTCATCGTGAGTATGAACATAGATTACATTTGTTTCCATTAAATCGGCAATTTTGTCGTCATACTCGTGCAGCAAAAGCTCCTTAACCGTTATAACACCGATAAGATGCCTTGACTCGTCGGTAACATAGCAGGTATAAATTGTTTCCTTATCAACACCGGTACGGCGAATACGCTTAAAGGCATCCTCAACAGTATTGTTTTTCTTTAAGTCAACAAACTCAGGCGTCATTATTGAGCCTGCACTATCCTCAGGATATTTAAGCAGAGTGTTAATTGACTTTCTTGTTTCGTTATCTGTATTTCGTAAAATCCTTTTAACAATAGTGGCAGGCATTTCCTCAATAATATCAACAGTATCATCAAGGTAAAGCTCATCAAGCACCTCACGAAGCTCTGTATCGGAAAACGCTCTAATCAAAGCCTCCTGTGTATCGTTATCAAGCTCTACGAAGGTTTCTGCTGCCTCCTCCTTTGGAAGCAGACGGAATAATAATATTTGCTGTTCCGGCTCAAATTCGTCGAAAAGCAGAGCAATATCAGTTGGGTATATTTCAGTAAGAATTTCTTTAATCTGTGAATATTTTTTATCCTTATAAAGCTCAAGTATTTCTTCAGCCTTTTCTTCTAATTCTAAATTTTCAATATTCATAGGTTGCTCTCCTTTCGTTAACTATGTTTAAACTAAATTATTCAACAGGACTGTAAAACGGCTTTTCCTCCGAGTCATAGGGATTAACTGTAATCCTTCTTGTTACCTTAAGGAAAATAACAAGAAGCACAATACCACCTGCTACTGCCACGGCAGTGATAATAAATTCAGGCTTTTGATAAATGCGTGTACCGTCAACAAAGGAGGTGAAATCAGGGCGTGCCATTTCCTCCTTAACCTGTGCAGTCGTTTTGTCAACACGCTTTATATCAAAGGAATAATCCCTTTTACTACCATTAGATGCAGTACAAATCATTGTGATTTTTGTAGTTTGTCCGTCGCTTAATTTAAGCTCCACAGGGGCACAATAAGCGTTAATGTCCTTTGTTACCGGAGTAATTTTTAACGTGGTTAAATCGGACGGAATATAAAGCTTATATGCTGTATCGTTGTCGTTAATAGGTGTTGAAAGCTCACCGTATGGGCAATAGATAGACTCCAGCAGGTTATTATTGTTTACTGCGTAATCATTGGGATTAGCATAATTAAAATTATAAATAGTGCTACCCGTCTCGTATTGAAGTGTTACAGTTAAGCCTGTTTGATGCTTTGTATCATCATAATTGTATGTTACGAAAATATCAGCATTTCCCTTAACATCATAGCTTTTTAATGTTGGAGAAACATTACTGTCCTTTAAGGTAATACTGTATTCGTGCTTATTTGATTTAAAGCCCTTGTCAATGTCACCGTTTTTAAAGCTGATAGAGTTGAGCACAGGTGAATTATCAGCTGCCAACGCTTGTAAGGGTTGAAATGCCATAATCAAGCACATAAGAGTAATTAACGCTAAACCGATTTTTTTCATACTAAAACCGCCTTTACCCTGTTATTTTGAAATAATATAGTTAACAACATTTTTGTTGTCTAAAAATTCCTTAACCTTTTGGCTGTCCTTTGCAGTAATGGTTATAATCTTATTTTTTGTATCATTGCTTTTTATAATATTATTCCACTGCTGCTCAATTCCCTTTTTGTTATCAGAGGTAATGCTGACAGACACACCCTCTAAAAACTTAACATCACTGCCAAAATCATTTTGAAGCCTTGATGCAAGATTTTTATATCCACCACCGTAAATCTCTGTTAACTCATTCGGCAAGCTGCAATTATCAAGAACAAATACGGATACGCCCATATTCTTTGCTTCTTCAACAATGCTCTTAATGTAATTATAAGCATTTTCACTTTTTGGGCTTAAGTAATTATTGCCGTCGCTATCCTCGTATAATTTTCCGTTAACAGTTATACCTGATGTTAAGTCACCACCGGCAGCAACATTATCCTTGTAGCAGGAAATCCTGCCTATCGGCAATATATCGTTAGCAACAAATTCGCTGACGGATTTTTCAAGGTCAGTAGCAATTGACGCCTCAGCATCATACATATCAACAGTAGCCAGAGAGCTGTCATAGGCGATAGTGCCGTCATCTCGCTTAAGGTCAAATGTTACGGAGGAATAACCACTGTTAACCACATCATCAATTACTGCCGAAAGCATTACTCCCCCGTCAAGAGAAAGTGAGTCAACCCGTTGACTTTTAACAGTAATGTTAATTGAGCTTAATTCATCCTGCTGATTTTGACCTATGCTGTCAAGAGGCAAGGTTCTGCGCTGAATATAAAAATCCATTGCCGTATAGCCCACGCTGATTATAGCAAAGGAGCAGACAGCAACAATGGCATACTTTAAAAAATCCTCTGCACGCTTTTTAGTAAAGAAGGGCTTTTTTTCTTTTTTTCTGCGATTGTTAAATTTATCGGAGCCTGTGCCATCATCAATATATTTGTCGGCAAAATAAATCTTTCTGCCTTTAACAGGCTCTGTCCATTTTGTATTTCTTTTTTTGTTGTTATAAAAACGTTTCTTTTTCATAACATCTCCGTTAAAGCTTTGCGTTTTCCTTTAAAGTGCAAATAGTTTTTGCAGGGTCTGTACTGTTAAACACTGCTGAGCCTGCAACAAACACATTAGCACCTGCTCTGCCTGCTATCTTAACAGTATCTGCATTTATACCACCGTCCACCTGAATATCAATATCAGGACATTTTTTGCGCAGTGCAGTGATTTTAGGCATTGTGCTTTCCATAAAGCTTTGCCCACCAAAGCCGGGCTCAACAGTCATAACAAGTACCATTGAAAGCTTGTCAAGATACGGATAAACAGACTCAATAGGAGTGTTAGGTTTAACAGCAAGGGCTGCCTTACAGCCTGCGTTAATAATACTGTCAATAGTTTTTTCTATATCGGAGTCACACTCCACATGAAACGAAATTATATCTGCCCCCGCCTTAACAAATTCATCAACATAACGGTAAGGGTCTGAAATCATAAGGTGAACATCAAAGGGAACGCTGCACACCTTTTTTAATGCAGCTATTACAGGAATCCCCATAGAAATATTGGGAACAAAATGACCGTCCATAACATCAAGATGAATTAAATCTGCTCCACCGTTTTTACATTTATCAAGCTCTGATTGCAGGTTTGCAAAATCCGATGCTAACATTGATGGCGATATTTTTACTTCCATAATTTGACCTCCATATAGACCTTACCACTTTATTTTTAATATTATAATA
>CAMFYM010000018.1 GCA_946002045.1 uncultured Clostridia bacterium
ACCTAAGCCTTCGTCGGCAGCGTCAGATGTGTATAAGAGACAGATATTAAAATATAAAAAAGCGTCCTGTAAAATATAAAAAAAGCGTTCTGCAAAATATAAAAAAAGCGTTCTGCAAAAGCAGAACGCCTTATGGTAAATTAAAACTTGTAATCTACTGCTATTGATGACTCTCTCACGCTGTGAATATATTTCTTAACAACATTGCAGTGGTATGGGTCATTTTGATATTCCTCAAGAGATCGTTCATCATCAAATGTTGTTTCCAAAATAATATCGTATGAGCGCTGAGAATGTAGGAAGTCAATGCCTACATTAAGGCTTCTAAGCTGGGGAACATTACCCACCATTGAATAAAAAATATCCTTTGCCTTTTCACATGCCTCGGGACTGTTGTCCTTTAGCTTGAAGCATATAATGTGCTTAACCATAAAAATTCCTCCGTTAATAAAACCAAAATGCCGACGAGTGTCGGCATTTTATTTTGCTTATTTTGCAATATCACTGGCTCTTGATTCTCGGATAATATTAACCTTAATCTGACCGGGATATTCCATTTCGCTTTCAATTTTCTTGGCAATTTCGTGGGCAATATAAGGCATCCTGCTGTCATCAATAACATTAGGCTTAACCATAACTCTAACCTCACGACCTGCCTGAATAGCATATGCTCTTTCAACACCGTCAAAGCTTGTGGAGATTTCCTCAAGCTGCTGAAGTCGCTTAATGTAATTTTCAATGTTTTCTCGTCTTGCACCCGGCCTTGCAGCAGACACTGCGTCGGCAGCCTGAACAAGACAGGCAACAACGGTTTTGCACTCAATCTCACCGTGGTGAGCAGCAATGGCGTGAACAACAGCCTCGTTTTCCTTATACTTTCTGGCATAGTCAACACCAAGCTGAATGTGTGAGCCCTCCATCTCGTGGTCAAGAGCCTTACCAATATCGTGAAGCAAGCCTGCACGCCTTGCAAGCTTTTCGTCAGCACCTAATTCTGCTGCCATTAAGCCTGCTATGTAGGACACCTCAAGACTGTGCTTAAGCACACTTTGACCGTAAGATGTACGGTATTTGAGCTTACCGAGGAGCTTAACAAGCTCAGGATGAATTTGACCGCAGTTTGCTGAAAGAACTGCCTTTTCACCCTCCTGCTTAATAATGGCATTAACCTCTTTGGTGCTCTTGTCGAAAAATTCTTCAATTTTTGTGGGATGAATACGACCGTCTTGAACAAGTCTTTCAAGAGTGAGTCGGGCAATTTCTCTCCTAACAGGGTCAAAGGAGCTGATTGTAATTGCCTCCGGTGTGTCGTCAATAATAAGCTCAACACCGGTGATTGTTTCGATAGAACGGATATTCCTACCCTCTCTACCGATAATTCTACCCTTCATCTCGTCGTTAGGAAGGGCAACCACGGAAACAGTAGTTTCTGCTGTGTGGTCTGCTGCACAACGCTGGATTGCAGTACCGATAATTTCTCTTGCCAAAATATCGCTTTGGTCACGAATCATCTGCTCGTATTCAAGGATACGCTTGCTCTTTTCTGTATCAAGCTCTTCGCCCAAGGATGCAAGGAGCTGCTCCTTAGCCTCCTCCTTAGTAAGTCCTGATATACGCTCCAGCATATCAAACTGGCTTTTCTTAATGCCGTCAATCTCGAGTAGCTTTTCATCAAGCTGCTTTTGCTTTTCGCTTAATGCATCTGATTTTTTCTCAATTAAATCTGCACGCTTATCAAGGTGTTCCTCACGCTGATTTAGGCGTGTTTCCTGCCTTTGAACCTCACTTCTGCGTTCACGGATTTCCTTATCTGCGTCTGAACGGAGCTTGTGAATTTCATCTTTAGCCTCTACAAGGCGAGCCTTTTTTGTAGCCTCAGCCTCTGACAGAGCATTGTTAATTATTTTTGTGGCCTCCTGCGTAGCAGAGCCAATTTCCTTTTCGCTTGTTCTTCTGCGATGCTCGCCCCCAAGAACAAAGCCGATTATACCAAAAATAACAGCACATACTATGCCGACAATAATGGGAATAATGATACTACTCATACGATAACAGCACCTCCTTCTGTTTAAAATTCTCGAAATTTACCATCAGAAAAGGTACAGTTTAAATGCAAATTTAGCAAAGTTTGACATATCTGTATAAAAAAATCTACACCTATATGTAAAACTTCTATAATAATATACACCTATATCTTGTATCTGTCAAGCGTTTTAATAAATAAACACCATAGTTAGTTGGTAATGCTTGGGTATATTTCATTAACCTGTTGACAATTTATATTTATGGTGATAAAATGTTATAAATCGTTGATTGGGACAAGATTTGCTTTTGTAGCTTTAAGAGAGTGTGTGGCAGGTGTGAACACATAGCGTTAAAGCAAATTACCACCCTTGAGTGCTTGTAGGTAATGACAAGTCGTTGACCTGCGTTAAAGGTAATGAGTGATACTGTTTTCAGTATAATTCAGGTGGAACCGTGGATTTTATTCACCCTGATTTTTTCAGGGTGATTTTTTATTTTTTAGGAGGGATTTAAGTGATTAAAATTACGCTTAAGGACGGCACAGTAAATGAGTATGAAGCTCCAATCTCTGCTGCCGACATTACAAAGGAAATCTCTATGGGACTTTACAGGAACGCCTGCTCCTGTAAAATCAACGGCGAGGTGAAGGATTTAAGAACGGTTGTTGATGCCGATTGTGATTTTGAGGTGTTAACCTTTGATGATGATAACGGTAAAAAAACATTCAATCATACTGCATCACACATCATGGCACAGGCTGTTAAAAGGCTTTTTCCAACAGCAAAGCTGACTATCGGACCTGCTATTGATAACGGCTTTTACTACGATTTTGATGTAGAGGAGTCCTTTACTCCCGATGACCTTTTGGCAATAGAAAAGGAAATGAAAAATATTGTTAAAGAGGGTCTTGATATTGAAAAATTCGAGCTTTCCCCACAGGATGCAATCAAGCTAATGGAGGAAAAGGACGAGCCTTATAAGGTTGAGCTTATCAAGGAACACGCTGAAAAGGGTGAGCCCATAAGCTTTTATAAGCAGGGTGAGTTTACAGAGCTTTGTGCAGGTCCACACCTTATGGATATGAAGGTTGTTAAGGCGTTTAAGCTTACACAATGCACAGGCGCATATTGGCGTGGTGATGAAAAGAATAAGATGCTTTGCCGTGTTTACGGTGTTGCTTTCCCTAAAGCATCTATGCTGGAGGAGCATTTAGAGGCTCTTGAGGAGGCAAAGCGCCGTGACCACAACAAGCTTGGCAGAGAGCTTGAGCTTTTCACAACAGTTGATTATATCGGTCAGGGCTTGCCTATTCTTTTACCAAAGGGTACAAAAATCATTCAAACTCTTCAGCGCTGGGTAGAGGATGAGGAGGCAAAGAGAGGCTGGCAGCTTACAAAGACTCCTCTTATGGCAAAGTCGGATTTGTATAAAATTTCAGGCCACTGGGATCACTATCAGGACGGTATGTTCGTTATGGGAGATCCTGAAAAGGATAAGGAGGTTTTCGCCCTTCGTCCAATGACCTGTCCGTTCCAGTATCAGGCATATCTTAACAGACCACGCTCATACCGTGACCTTCCGTTAAGGTATGACGAAACATCAACCCTGTTTAGAAATGAGTCAAGTGGCGAAATGCACGGTCTTATCCGTGTTCGTCAGTTCACAATTTCAGAGGGTCACCTAATGTGCCGTCCCGACCAGCTTGAAGACGAATTTAAGGCGTGCCTTGAATTAACAAACTATATGATGGAAACTATTGGTCTTAAAGAGGATTTAACATATCGTTTTTCACAATGGGATCCAAATAATCGTGAAAAGTATATCGGCACACAGGAGCAGTGGGACGAGGCACAGGATATTATGAAAAATATTCTTGATGACCTGGGCATTGATTACGAAATCGGTATCGGCGAGGCAGCCTTCTACGGACCAAAGCTTGATATTCAAATAAAAAATGTGTTTGGTAAAGAGGATACACTTGTAACAATTCAAATTGACCAAATGCTTGCCGAGAAGTTCGGTATGGAATATGTTGACAAGGACGGCACAAAGAAAAATCCTTATATCATCCACAGGACATCAATCGGCTGTTACGAAAGAACATTGGCACTGCTTATTGAAAAATATGCAGGTGCATTCCCTGTTTGGCTTGCTCCTGTTCAGGTTAAGCTCCTTCCTATTGCTGACAGACACCTTGATTATCTATATGAGGTTAAAAAGGCACTTGAAGCAAAGGGTGTTCGCTGTGAGATTGACGAAAGGTCTGAAAAAATCGGCTTTAAAATCAGAAGTGCACAGCTTGAAAAGGTACCGTATATGGTGCTTGCCGGTGATAAGGATATTGAAAATAACACAATTTCAATCCGTTCAAGGAAGAACGGTGATGAAGGCGCATCAACTCTTGATGAATTTATAGCAAGAATTGTTGACGAAATCGACTCAAAGGCAAGATAATAAAAAATTAACGCCACTTGTAGCTTGGTTACAGGTGGCGCTTTTTTATAGAGAAATTTCAGTTGGCGTTATATCTAATTTTGATAAATATTCCACAGCATCATTATATAGCTTTTTGTTAGCCAAAACGTCAGGGGAGTGGGCGTCAAAGCCGATAACAGTATCGTTACCTACCTCTGAAGCAATCTGCCAAAATCGCTTGTCGGGATAGCTTCTGCCCTGCGCAAATCCAAGCAAATTGAATTCAAGGGGAACGCCAAGCTTTTTTATCTCCCTGCAAAAATAGGTCATTTTATCAATATAAACCTCATCACTTCCTGTAAAGTTGAATAAATCCGGATGAGCAATATATAAAAATTTGCCTGTGTTAAGGGCTTCGAGGGATTGACAAATGTATTTGTCAAAAAGCACAGTGCTGTCGGTAGTGTGATTGCTGTAATGGGAATAGGGCTCGTATTCGTTGCCAATGAAATGCTGACCGAGAATTAGATAATCAAAATTATATTGGCTTAAAAATTCATAGGTTTCATCAAAAAATTCAGGATAATACTCCAGCTCAAAGCCAAGGAAAATTTTTATTTCGTTTTCGTATTCCCTGCGTAGCAGATTAACGGAATTAACATAATCCTCTACCTCGCTGGGCAGCATACGAAAATTTGAATAATAATCCTTACCTGTAAAAATCATTGGTGCGTGGTCTGAAAAACCAAGCTCTGTGAAGCCGTATTTTATTGCTTTTTTAACATAATCTCTGTCCTTGCCATATGCGTGATTACATCTGGTTGTATGTGTGTGATAATTTTTCATAATATTATTATAACCCTAAATTTTGAATATTCAATAATAAATTGACCATTTCGGATAATTCCGAAATGGTCAAATTGCTTTATTTAATTGATTCAACAATGCCTTCGGCAAGACCTGCAACACCCTGAATTTCCGACGGGATAATAATTTTTGTTGCCTGGCCGTCTGCTGCCTTTGCAAATGCCTCAAGTGCCTTAAGCTTAATAACAGCCTCGTTTGCATTTGCATCATTCAAAAGCCTGATTGCGTCTGCAGTTGCATTTTGCACCTTAAGAATAGCTTCAGCCTCACCCTCAGCCTCACGCACCTTTGCTTCCTTAACAGCCTCTGCGTGAAGAATTGCAGACTGCTTTTCTGCCTCAGCCTCAAGAATTTTTGACTCCTTGTGACCCTCTGCCACAAGAATTCTTGACTGCTTTTCACCCTCTGCACGAAGGATAGCCTCACGGCGTTCACGCTCTGCCTTCATCTGCTTTTCCATTGCGTCCTGAATTTCACGAGGAGGGATAATGTTCTTTAATTCAACTCTGTTAACCTTAATTCCCCATGGGTCTGTTGCTTCGTCAAGAATTACTCTGATTTTTGCGTTAATTGTGTCACGAGAGGTAAGTGTTGAGTCAAGCTCAAGCTCACCGATAATGTTACGAAGTGTTGTTGCAGAAAGATTTTCAATAGCAGAAATGGGGCTTTCAACACCGTATGTGTAAAGCTTTGGGTCTGTAATTTGATAGAACACAACAGTGTCAATCTGCATTGTTACATTATCCTTTGTGATAACGGGCTGTGGCTTAAAATCAACAACCTGCTCCTTTAATGAAACTATTTTTGCAATCCTGTCAAGAAACGGAATTTTAACATGAAGACCTGTCTGCCAGGTTGAATAGTATGTTCCCAATCTTTCAATAACATAAGCCTTTGACTGTGGAACAACTCTGATGTTTGTTAAAATAAGTGCAATAATTGCAATAACAATAATTGCGATGATAATAAATGCTAACATAATTTTTCTCCTTTAAAATATTTACATTATTTGTTAGTAACGATTAGCTTTACCCCTTCAATTCGGTCAATAATTACTTCGTCACCGTTCGGGATAATTTTGTTTTCAAGCGACCTTGCAGTCCAGATTTTTCCGTCAACCTTAACCTGACCTGTGGCGTTAATATTGTTTATTTCCTCCGTCACAACACCGATTTGACCTATTACCTTATCTGCATTGGTTGCTTCCTTTTTGGGTGTAATATATTTTTTAACAAGTGGCCTTGTGATAACAAGAGCGATAATTGTTACTGCTAAAAACAGTACTACCTGAACAATAATCGGTGCGTTGCACAAGCCTGCAATAAGTGCTGCTATTGACCCGGCAACAAACCATATTGACACAAGCTGTGCCGTAACTGCCTCTGCTATTCCAAAAACAATTATAGCCACTGCCCAAAAAATGCACATTGTTGTCTGCGTAATTTCACCCATTGAAATCACCTCACTCTTTTTAAAAATATCACTAATTAGTGTAACAGCACACAACTGAAAACTTTGTATGTTGTTGTGGGTATTATACCATATATTGTGCCAAAATTCAATAAAATGCGCATATAAGCGATTTGAATTTACACTCTGTTCACAAACACCACAAGGGGTAGTATCTTGACTTTTTTAATGTTATTCCTGTGGTATAGTTGTTTTTTTACAAAAACGTGAACATTGATAAAAAATTAACAATCGAAAGCATAAAAAATATCCCTGATAATATTATGCAGCATTATCAGGGATATATTTAATTTAACAAATTCTCGGCAAGCCCTCGCCGTAAAGAACATTAACCTGTCTTTTTCCACCAAGAGGTGTGATTAGTGTTACACCACTTCCGTTTTTAACCTCACCGATTACAGACGCATTTTCGCCATAGGGGCATTTTTTTATAATTTCCACTGCTTTTTCAGCCTGTTCCTTTGGCATAAAGGCAACCAGCTTTCCTTCATTTCCCATATGCATAATGTCAAGACCGAGAATTTTTGCAAAGGATTTAACCTGTGGGTCAATGGGAATATCCTTTTCGTTTATTTGAATACTAACTCTTGATGCATTGGCGATTTCATTAAGCACGGTGCCCAGTCCACCCCTTGTAACATCACGCATACAATGAAGCTCAATGCCCTCCTTGAGCATTGCTCTGACCATTTCACCAAGGGGTGCATTATCGGATTTTATTGCGTTTTCGATACCCATTCTTGCAGATAAAATTGTTGCGTGATGGTCACCCATTGTTCCACTGACAACAACTGCATCACCGTCTTTTAAGTTAGAGGATGTAATATCGGTGCTGTATTTAACAAATCCAACACCTGTGGTGTTAATGTAAATGCCACCGTTACCCTCAATAACCTTTGTATCGCCACAAACAATGATAACACCGGACTCTTTTGCAGTATCAGCCATTGATTTACAGATTTTTTCAAGGTCGTCGGTGTCGGCACCCTCCTCAATAATAAAGGCAGATGTAATGTATTTAGGCACAGCGCCACGCATCAAAAGGTCGTTAACCGTGCCACATACGGAAAGTCTGCCGATGTCACCACCGTTGAAAAACAACGGATTAACCACAAAGGAGTCGGTAGTGATAGCTATTTTTTGAGAGCCGTCAACTACTGCACTGTCCTCCATCATATTTAGTATGGGATTAGAAAAATGCTTTGCAAAAACCGAGTCAATCAGCTTACTTGTGGATTTGCCTCCACTTCCGTGAGCAAGTGTAATTTTCATTGTCTAACTCCTGTTGTTAATATAGTAATGAAAGCAGGCACCCTCATTAGATACCATACAGGCACCTTGAGGATTTTCCGGAGTGCACACGGTAGCAAACAGGGGACATTCCCTTGGAGCAGCAAATCCGGTAATAATTTGCCCGCATCTGCACCCCTTGTTTTTTAAGCTGTCGTGAATAATATCTCTGCTGCCTGCATCATATTGTGAATATTCGCCTCTTATTGCCATACCTGATTTTTCAATAATTCCAATTCCACGCCAACAGGCGTCATATGGCTCAAAATATTTATTAACCAGCTCCTGTGCTTTTTTGTTGCCGTTGTCGGTTACGGCAGATTTGTATAGGTTAAGCACCTTGCCTTGCCCCTTCATTTTAACAAGAGCATATATGGAGCACAAAAGCTCCTCCGGTTCAAAGCCACTTACTACAAAGGGAAGTGAGTGCTTTTCTGCCAAGGGACTGAATATTTCTGCCCCTGTAATAACACTAACATTACCGGGTGCAATAAAGCCGTCAACATTACAGCCCATTTGGCACAACCTTTCAATAGCGTTTGGCATTGTTTTTAATGCAGTTAAAAGCTTAATGTTAGTAATATTTTCCTTAATTATTTTGTCAAGCAGCAGTGCATAAATAGGAGTTGTTGTTTCAAATCCCACTGCTGCAAACACAAATGCCGTGTCTGTGTCATTTTTTGCAAGGTCAATTATTTCAAAGGGGGAGTACACCATTTTTATATTTCCACCCTTTGCTCTTGCCTCCTGCAACGATGACTCACTGCCCGGCACACGAATTAAATCACCAAAGGTGACTACGCAGGTGTCTTGAGATAATGACAGCCTGCACAAGGTGTCTATATATTCTGCCACAGTTACGCATACAGGACAGCCGGGTCCACTGATAAGCCTGATTTTGTCGCTTAATATTGACGGAATACCATTTTGGCTGATGGATGCAGTATGAGTACCACAAACCTCCATAAACGATAAGGGCTCACCGTCATATTCCTTTAGGAATTTTATTATATCCTGAATATTCATTAAGAGAGTTCCTCTAATTCGCTAAATATATCAATCATATTTTTTGCCTCGTCCTCAGGCAATATTTGAATAATAAGACCTGCGTGAACAAGCACCCAGTCGCCGACCTTTGCATCCACTATTCCTTTATCGGCATTAACTCTGTTTCCGTTATAGTCAATAACGGCTGTGCTGTCATTTATTTCTACTATTCTACCCGGTGCAGCAACACACATATTTATTCCTCCAAAGCTGATATATAGGCTTGTCCCAATGCGATGCCACCATCACCACAAGGGACCTCCTCACTAATATACACCTTAAATCCCTTTTCTTCAAGCATTGTTATTGCAGTAGATGTAATAATTCTGTTATTGAACACGCCACCACTTAATGCAATTTGATTAACATTGCATTTTTCGTGTTGTTCAACTGCAATGCCGGTAATAAGCTCACATATCATAAGGTGAAAGCCAAGGGCAATTTCCTCCACAGGTGCAATGTCCTGTGCCTTAATTATTTGCTCAATAATTTTTTTGGGGTCAAGGCTTGGTGTTAAGCGATATGCCTTGATTGCCTTTTTTGCAGCACTCTCAAGAGCACAGGCACACTCGCCCTCATATCTGTTGTAATGCTTTATGTCAAGGCAGGCACAGACTGCGTCAAACAGCCTGCCCATACTTGATGATAAAACAACATTGATATTATTTTCAATAGCTTTATTTATAAGCTCATTTGTACCTGTATAGCAGGCAAGCGCCAAATCGGCATCCTTTGAGATTTCGTCTGAGGCTGTGACCTTAACATAGTCTAAATGTGCAATTCTGTTAAAGCAGCCGTTGTCAAACAGGAACACCTCACTGCCCCATATCGCACCGTCATCACCATATCCTGTGCCGTCAAAGGCAAAGCAAAGCACATTACCCTTAAGCTTATGCTGAGCAATAACAGATGCACTGTGAGCCTTATGATGCTGAATCCTTTTACAGTTATCATAAATATTTGATGAATAGTAATTAGGGTGGGCATCACATACTATTTTGTCTTTGCTGAAGGAATGGAGCGTACCGAATCTGTCAATGCCTGACTTGTATGCATCAAGTACATCCTTATTATCTAAATCACCAAAGTATTGACTTAAAAACACATAGTTATCTCTGTGAAAGCCAAACACGGATTTCAAATCTCCACCAAGGCAAAGGGTGTCCTGCTTTGCCTTAATACCAATATCTATCGCCAGTGGAACATAACCTCTTGCACGACGAATAAACTGTGTTTTGCCATTAACTTCATACACAACGCTGTCATCAAGGGGGGTCAGTATTTCTCTGTTGTGGGACAGCACATCCACATTTAACCTTTTTATTTCGTCGTCATTTATAATGATAGGCTCGCCACTGATGTTTGCACTGGTCATAACAAGTGGCGATACGCTGTTTAATATCATAATTTGTATAGGGTTACATGGGAGAAAAGCACCGATATAGTCGCTTTCACCACAAACACTCTTATCAAAATCCTTGATTTTCTCCAGCAAAACAATAGGTCTTGCAGATGATAAAAGCAATTCTCTTTCCTTTTCATTAACTCTGCAATATTTCTTTATTTCATCAACTGATGAAAACATAACGGCAAAGGGCTTTTCCTCTCTGCCTTTTATTTTTCTGATTTTATTCACAGCGTCGATGCTGTCTGCCTTGCAGGCAAGGTGATAGCCACCGATGCCTTTAATTGCAAGAACTGTTCCTGCCATTAAAATATCAACGGCATTTTTTATTGGCATATTTGTTTCAGGTCCACAATGATTACAGGCGATTGTTTGTGCGTGACTTCTTCTGTCCCTTACAGCCGTGTATTCACTTGAGCAGTCATCACACATATCAAAGGCAGACATAGTGATATTTTCTCTGTCATAGGGAAGGGTGTTGATAATAGTATATCGTGGTCCACAGTTAATACAGCTGATAAAGGGGTGATTATATCTGCGATTATTTTTGTCTGTCAGCTCCCTTTCACAATCCTTGCAGGTGGCAAGATCGGCAGTGATAAAGGGCGTTTTAGAATCACGGTCAGAGTGGACAATCTCAAAGTTTGAATAGGTATTTGCATAGCTGTCATCAATAATTTCCTGCTGATAGCTTTTTATTTCAAACAAGGCAACAAGGCGTTGGATAAATTCCTCCAACGCCTGCTCATTACCTTGTATAACTATTTTTACATTTCCACCTGAATTTTTAACCTGACCTGTTATTCCCAGGTCTATTGCGATACGACGGGCAGTCGGCCTAAAGCCAATGCCCTGAACAATACCGTTAAAGGTTAGCTTTTTTGTCATGGATTACTCCTTATGGAAAACGCAAACTCCCTTTTCACCGTCATCATCGGCAGTGCTAAGCGCCTTGAACTTTAAGCAAGCATCAATGCAAGCACCGCACTGAACGCACTTGTCACGGTCAATGCTCCATGTTTTTTCACCTGTTCTGTCAACGGTGATACATTCCTGTGGGCACTTTCTCGCACAAAGTCCACAGAGAATACATTTTTCCATATCGTTAATAATTTTACCCGGCTTTTCTTCAGGTATAGGCTGACTGTATGAATCCACTGTTTTTTCGGTAGAAACAGCAGAATAGCCAACTGCCATATTAAGACATTTCTTAGGGCAGGCATTTACGCAGGCACCACACTGAACACAGCCCATTCTTTCAATAGACCAGGTTTTTGTATTTCTGTCAACTGTGATTGCACCGGACATACATTTGCGTGAGCAAAGTCCACACATAATGCAATCATCAATATTTATTTCAATATGACCTCTGCTTTGCTCAGGATAATTAGGCTGTACCTGAGGATAATTCGCAGTAGCAGGCTTAGAAAATAAATTTTTTAATGCAGTAAAAGAAAAATTCATTATTGCCATATCAAACACCTCTTATCTTTCAGTACAACTAATACAAGGGTCAATAGTCAAAATCTGAAGTGGAACATCAGCCAACTCAGAACCCGGTAAGATATGAATAAGTGACTCAATGTTAGTAAATGTGGGAGTACGAATTCTAAATCTTTCAAGGAATTTTGTGCCGTTTGCCTTTGCATAATAAATAGCCTCACCACGGGGCTGCTCAACTCTTGCAAATGCCTCACCGTTAGGGTTGCCCTTAATAGTAGCAGCGATTGCACCTTCAGGAATTTTTGCTGCAAGCTGTCTGATGATATTAAATGACTGGAATATTTCGCCGATACGAACGGCACATCTTGCGTATCCGTCACAATCGCTTGCTGTAATAATTTCAAATTCTACACTGTCGTATGCCTCGTATCCAAGCATACGGGTATCAAGCTTAATTCCCGATGCTCTTGCCATAGGGCCAACTGCACCAAGACGAATAGCATCCTCTTTAGTCAGAACACCGACACCTCTTAATCTTGACTCAACTGTGTAATCATTAAGAAAAGTTTTTGTTAATTTCTTCAAATCCTTTTCCATTGTGTCAAATATATCAACAAAGCTCTTAAGCATAGAGGAATCCATATCCTTAAGAACACCACCAATTTTGTTAACAGAGAAAATTACACGACCACCTGTTGATGCCTCAAACATATCAAGCACCTTTTCTCTCATTCTCCAGCATTGCATAAATAATGCGTCAAATCCAAAGGCGTCAGCCAAAAGACCAAGCCATAAAAGGTGAGAGTGAATACGGCTCATTTCCATCCAAATGGTTCTTAGATAACGACCTCTTTCAGGAACCTCGCAGTCAAAGATTCTTTCAACTGCCTCACAGTAGGTCATACCGTGACCAAAGGAGCAAATACCACAGGTTCTCTCAACAACATACTGATAGTCATTAAAATCTCTTTTTTCGGCAAGAGTTTCAAGTCCTCTGTGAACAAAGCCAATAGAAGGGATAGCCTCAACAACCTTTTCGTCCTCAAGGACAAGGTCCAAGTGAATAGGCTCAGGAAGCACAGGGTGCTGTGGGCCAAAGGGAACAACTGATTTTTCACCCATTATTCTGCTACCTCCTCTTTTTTAATAACTTTAACAGCATCCTTTACTTCTTTTTTAAAGGGTGCTTTTTTCTTTATTCTGAAAAATTTGTTGTTGTAATCAGGATTTATCGACTTAATCTTAACATCGTGTAGCTCCTTCATTTCGTTTTCATAAAGCATTGCCGATGGGAAAAAGTCGGAGATTGTGGTTATTTCCGTGTCAATAGGAAGAATAACCTTGTAGTTTTCAAACTTATATTCCTTTGCAACAGAGTAAATCAGCTCGTTGTAGCCCTCAAATGCAGTTGCACAAATCTGTGCAAGGCGATAGCCGTTTCTCTGCTTTTCAAGCATAATGTTATAAAGGGTAGGAATATCAACTGTTTCTAATGTGTATTCTTCTCTCATTTGTTACCCTCCTTAAGCCTTTTGCTTTTTTCTTTAAGCAAGTCAAGTGACTTGATAACACCGTCAATAATTGCCTGTGGTCTTGCAGCACAGCCGGGTACATAAATATCAACAGGAATAACCTTGTCAACTCCACCGATAATGTTGTAGCAATCCTTAAACACTCCACCGTTGCAAGCACAAATACCGATTGCACATACAACCTTTGGCTCTGTCATTTGCTCATAAATTTGCTTAACTACATCCTTGTTTTGCTCATTAACTGAGCCTGTGATAAGCAGGATGTCTGCATGCTTTGGATTACCTGTGTTGATTACGCCTAATCGCTCAACATCATAAACGGGAGTAAGACAAGCCAAAACCTCAATGTCGCAGCCGTTACAGCTTGAACCGTCATAATGCATAATCCAAGGTGATTTTGTAATATCTGCTGCCATTTTTATACCCCCTTAACAAATACTTCAAGAATAAACACATTAAGTGCACCGATAATAATTGTTGTAATCCACGAGTTTTTAAACATCTTTTGCCACTTTAATCGTGCATTTGTATTATCCACAAGAATCATTACGAAATATGTAATCGAAACAGCAACAAATGCCAATATTGCTGTCCACCAATTTGAATTTAGGAAAAACAGTGCAATAACGCCCATAAGGAATACGTTTTCATACCAGTGAGAAATTTCCACAATAGCAAACATTTGACCGGAAAATTCTGTTGTAATTCCCTTTACCATTTCCTGATGAGCATGGTGACTTGTGGAAAGGTCAAAGGGGTGCTTGCGAAGCTTTATCGTAAGGATAAATACGAAGCCCACAAATACGCCGGGTAGCATTACAATAGCAGGTATGCCATTGTTTGCAATTATTTCTCTAACCTTAAATGTGCCTGTTGCGAGATAAAAGCCAACTGCTGTCAGCAGCACCATAGGCTCATATGCCAGCATCTGCATCATTTCACGGTTAGCACCCATATTTGCATATGGTGAGTGGCTGCTTGTTGCACCAAGGATAAGAAAAAGGTTTGCAGTGGTAAGTGCAAAGAAAACCAAAAGCAAATCAAATCCACCAAAGAACAGACAGCCTGTTCCTATAACAAAAAACAGGAAAATCAAAAGATAAAAAATCTGAACATGGTTAACATAAACAGTTTCCTTCTTAATGAGCTTTAACACATCATAGAAGGGCTGAAGGATAGGAGGGCCCTGCCTACCTTGCATACGAGCAGTGATTTTTCTGTCAATGCCTGACATAAGTCCACCAATGAACGGTGCAAAAACAACATAGGCAACGATACATAATACAATTTTCAGTGTAGCACTCATTATAATACACCTCCTACTGAGATAACCATAAATGTTACAATGAGAAGTATTGAAATAATGATTGATGGGTTCCAAAGCTTCTTTTCGCCAAAAATATCCTCCATATACCAGTTAGCAAGGAAGAATCGTCTTTTTTCACCCATTGAGTCAATGTAGTTCATCTGGTCACCGGCATTAACACCGTTAATATAACGGTTTGCCTTTTTGTAATTACTGTTTCTTGCAAAAATCCATGATACAGCAGGAACAAGGAATATTGCAATAAGCATAATCATCATAATTATGATGTTGTCGTTGGAGATAACCTGTGAAGCATTGTTGAATACTGCTTGAATATACGGAACAATAACTTTTGAGGAAATCATGGGGAATGCAAAGCAAAGGGCAATCATAAATGCTGAATGGATTAGGATTGATACCCACTGATTAGCAGATGTTGTATTTTTTGCCTTAACATCGTTGCTCTTGGATGCAAGAACGGTTGCCATCCACTTCATCCAATAGAAAAGTGTTGTGGCACTGCCGAAGCATACAAAAAGGATAAGCACGATTGAGCCACTGTCAATAAATGCCTTAAGTGCAGCCCACTTTGAAATAAGCATACCAAACGGAGCAAGGAACATACCTGCAATACCGATAACAAGAGTCCAAGCAAGATATGGGTGACGGCGAACAAGGCCGTGCATTGTTTCAACATCTCTTGAGCCTGTTGCATTTTCTATTGCACCGACTGTTTGGAAAAGAAGTGATTTTGATATTGCGTGGAAGATGAGGAGGAATATACCTGCCCAAACAGTTTCCTCTCGACCAACACCTGCGCAGGCTGTTATAAGTCCAAGGTTTGAAATAGTTGAGTAAGCCAAAACCTTTTTGCCGTCGCTAACAGTGATAGCCAGCATGGACATTACAAGGAAGGTAAGGCCACCTACAAGGCTAACCATTGTGCCTGCATATGTGCCTGCAAGAACAGGGGATAACCTAAGCAGCAGATAAACGCCTGCCTTTACCATTGTGGCACTGTGAAGAAGTGCAGATGACGGAGTAGGTGCCACCATTGCACCCAAAAGCCATTTTGAAAACGGAAGCTGTGCACTTTTTGTAAGCGCTGCAAAGGAAAGAAGAATTACAGGCACAACAACAGCTGCACCGTCAGAAAGGACAAGACCGTTCATATCAGTAACATTGTGCTTGATTCCAACAATAACGATTGCTGCTGCAAAGCCAAGTCCACCCAAAAGGTTCATCCATAATGCTCTAAAGCAGTTGTGGATTGCCTCGGCAGTTCTTGTGTAGCCGATAAGCAGGAATGATACAACGCTGGTGATTTCCCAGAAGAAGTAAAGCCAAATAAGACTGTTTGAAAGAACAAGTCCGAACATTGCTCCAAGAAAAACATAAAGCAGGGAGAAGAAATATCTTCTTCTGTCTGTAAATTCTTTGTGGTGATTGTGGTAATCTTTCATATATCCACAAGCATAAACTGTTATTAGTGAACCGATTATCGCAACAATAAGAACCATTATTACTGTCAGCTGGTCCACATACATTTTGTAAATCTCGTGATGTGGTGCGTTGCCACTAAGCTCGTACCAAAGAATTAAAGCAGTCTGAGCTATTGATAATGCAGCTGCATAATATTGCTTGTATTTAAAGCTGAGTACCGTAACAAGCAGCATAAGGAATATCTCAATGCCCATCATACCGTAGTCAATAATTTTTGTTTCGGTAAAAAACAATAACGGCATATTGGATGATGTGGCGCTCCAAATAGTGAAATACTTTACGGCAAAGGCTATCGCCATACCGATAAGAGAAATGCTGCTGATATAGGTAACAGCCTGTCTGATTTTGTCATTTTTGGCAACGCTTAAAAGTAAAGCACTCAAAAACGGACTGCAAATCAGCATAATGATTAGAATATCCATTCAATCTGTCTCTTATACACATCTGACGCTGCCGACGAAGGCTTAGGTGTA
>CAMFYM010000019.1 GCA_946002045.1 uncultured Clostridia bacterium
ATAATGAGGTTATTTATTAAATTCCATTAGTGCAAATAATATACCAAACCAAATAAACACCAAAACAATTAAAATCATTTTGAATTTATTTGACATTGCTGCGTAATCTTCATTATCTTTAAAATAAAACAAAAAGCCGGATACTACTACTAATATTATGGTATAAATAATAAAGAAAACTTTAAATGCAATAAACATATAACTTATCCTCTTTCCACTTCATTGGGTTTTCGTCAATATATTACAAAATATCTGGAGGAGCAAGCCCCTAATAAACGGGAGGAGCAAGCCCCTCCCCTACAATAATCTGTGACAATATCGGCTTTCTGTCCTTGATACATATCGTTATAAAATATGCTCCGTTTTGCGAATAATCGTAATCCTTTAATCTATTCGGTTTTCTTGTTTTTAATTCCATAGGTACAATTATATCATTTATCGTTTGAAAATCAATGTTGAATTGAATTTTTTTGAATCGTTGTCGTAATGCCATTCGTATTCGGCATTGTTTTTCTTTGCATATTTTGAAATTATTTTAATTCCGTAGTTCGTGTCTTTGTAAATTTGAATATAAAAAAACAGACACCAAAACGGTATCTGTCTTTTATGTCTTTGTACAATATATTTGATACAATGTGACCACCTGTCCAAAAATGTGACCCTGCGCCTAAAAATGTGACCACACATAAATAGAACAGTTTTTACGGATTACAAACAGCACAAGATTCCCACCCTTTTCGTTCAGCTTCAGCCACAGTCATTTTAGCACCATTTGCATATCTGCAACCTCCAAGATGATAATGATTACCGGTCCTTGAACCATAAACGATTTTTTGCGAACGAGAAGTTGTAGATTCAGTAGTTTCCTTAGTCGTCTTTTCCGTGGTTTCTTTTGTGGTTTTTTCGGTAGTTTCTTTTGTAGTTGTAAAATTAGAATCTCCATCTCTGTCATAATGAGATTCTCCTAAAATCAAAATTTTCTTTTGCTGAATATGAGCATATTTGCCAGCGAAAACACCTTTGAACATTTGAACTCTCCAAAAACCATTTATTAAGCTGTTTTATTTACTACTTATCCTTATCGGCAATCATATCAGCTAGTGCAGAGTCCATTCTCGCTTGAGCTCGTGCCGCCTCACTTTTGTTTCCTGCGGCCTCAAAACCAGCTTTAGTCACAGCATTTCTTTTATAACTTTCCGTAGCATGCTTATTACCACTGCCAATCATATCCGCCATTGCTGCATCCATTCTTGCTTGTGCTCTCGCAGCCTCTCTTGCATTTCCTGAACGTTCAAAACCCGCTTTAGCAACTGCTTGTTTTTTATAAGTTTCAGCTGCCATTTTCTTTTTCTGTTCTTCGTAAGATGAGCCACTTGATGATTCTCCACCACGATTACTCTCTCTAGAACCTAAAAAAGCAAATATAATAAATACTGCTAACAGAGGGATTACGCCAACGCCTAGTATGGCTCTTATAATTGTATTATCAGTTATATCAAGTGCATATAATATTCCCAAAATTAACAATATCGCCGCTATTATTATTATTTTTAAGTAACTTTTATTCTCAATAGTTGTTTCGTTATCACTTTCGTTTTCAATAGCTGTAAGCGCATTATCATAGGATATTGTTTTTATTCTTGTTTTAATATTTATATCTTTAGCTTCCTTGTTTTCTATAGCCTTATAGTAAGATTCACCAGAACCAACTTTAATAGTAACAGGAATGGTTTCGTGAGGAAATATTGCTCCAAAACCTTCAATTTTATTAAATCCTTCATTATCAACAAGTTTGGTCTTTCCGTTAGTTGTAATATAAAAACTGGTATCCGTAATAATTTTATCGGTATTATTTGTGATATTCAAAACCATTGGATGATCCCATTCTTTTTTGATTTCTTCAACACTTACTGTTATAGCATTGTTTTCTTTTGGAGATATAGGATAAGTCAACCAATACTTAATATTTGTGATGCCAAAAGTTGATAACAGAATCGCAACTATTGCAATAACTATACCAGCACTAATCAATAACTCTGAAGAACTACTCTTTTTCATAACACACCTCGTTAATTATTCATATAATTTCAATACATCTTTTAAGTAAACTCTTTCTCTTTTTATAAGACTTTCAGGAGAAAGAATTCTTATTTGACCAATATATCTTCTTGACCAATATCTAAAATCCGTTTCATTAACTTTTACATGAGCAACTAAATCTTGCTCACTTTCTTCAAACGAAACATCACCTTGAAAATAATCAAGGACATCTTGAATCAAATATCTAGGTAATCTAAATGAAACTTTAATGGTTTCACCTGTACTCATATAAATATGTTCAGCCATATAGCGTTGAATGTCAAAATTCTCCAAACCGCATATGCTTTTTATATTTTGCCTTGCATCCTTTAAGATAATAATACTTGAAAGTTTATCAACTCTAAAATGCATAATTTTTTCCTAATTATGGCAATAGCAAATAAGGTAATAGTTGCCAGAATTAATGGCCATTGTATAGGGACTAACTACATATTTTCTTATTATTTCTTTTGCTTTATTAGGATACTTTTTCAAATGCAACTTCAAATCAGTTCCGTATTCGTTATAACCAAAAGAAATTTGAAAATCATCATTAATTGCCTCATCAATTAATTCAATATTTAAAAACAGATTAGATGATATTTCTCTATCATTTGTGGTTTCAAAATTAATGTTGCCCACTCCAAATTTGAAATAATGATTTGTTTGAGACTGTAAATTCTTTATTATCCTTTTTTTGTTGTTTATAGGTATATGATTTGAGAATAAAACCGAGTCAATAAGCCAATGTAATTCACTATTAGTAAAAGATGATTCATAATAAAAATCAGAATAAATGGTTGTTTCCATCATATCACCATTTTTGTCTGGAGTCATACGAATATCCTCTTTTAAGTATTCGACGCCATAATTACCATCAATAATTAAATCTGTTAAATTCGCTTTTATTGCTTTACGATCAACTTTTATATCATAATCTGTTTCCAATTTTTCTTGGATAGCTCTCTGTGTCATTGGATGTTCAATATCACTGTAACGCTTTAAGATATCTAGGATATATAAATTAATCATCTTCTTTGGTCTTCCAACCGGCATTCACTCACCACCTTCTTTTGCATATAATTCTAACAGATTTATTTGCATTATACAAGAGCCGATGTTCTTTTTTTCGACCATAATAAAATAAGCCCACCATAGTAGGTGGGCTTTCATCAAAGAAATATTAAATTAAAAATTTGTATTCTGGTATGTAACCTAGTTCATAAAATCATCATCTGCGATGCTTGGTTCATCAAACTTTGTTAACGATTGAAGTGTCTTAAAAATAGCCAGTGCTTTGGCTTTAAGAACTCAGAAGTGTTATCCTCACGATACATATCATGCTCATAGATATATTCAAAGAATTCTTGCATAACCATCCTTTCGATTTCTTTACAATTCGACTATATCACTTACTATATGCATAGTAGATAACATGATTTTCATAGTCCACAAAACAGGACACCACAAGGCAAAAAATCAAATTTTGGTCGCATTAGAAAATTTTGAACGCATTAGGTCAATTTTGGTGCATTAGAATACAAAAAGAAAAAAGGCAGGTATAAAACCTGCCTTAAAATACTATATAAAACAAAAAGTCCTTGTAATAAGGACTTTCTCGTTGTATCCACATATAGCGTGGATTTGTGGTTGCGGAGGTAAGACGAGATTTTCGCACAAAGGCTTTGCCTTTGCTTGAACTCTTGTGGTTCCCAAAATTTGTTTAGGCTTAACGCCTACAAATTTTGACCACTGCGCCAAAACAGACTGTGCTTCATCTGCCACCGGCAGCGCATGTCTGTTTTGCTTCGGGAACCCTCGGTCGTAAGTTCGTGTCTTTGTAAATTTGAATATAAAAAAACAGACACCAAACGGTATCTGTCTTTTGTGGTTGCGGAGGTAAGACTCGAACTTACGACCTTCGGGTTATGAGCCCGACGAGCTACCAACTGCTCCACTCCGCGATGTCTGTATTTATCTGCTGTGCTATATATTATAGCAGATAATTTTTAGTTGTCAATAGTTTTTTGCTTTTTTGAATAATAATCTGCAAAGCTAAAAAACTAATACAAAACAAAATTGCAATGGTGATATGGTGGACAATGAAGAAATATTCCTGCTGTCAATTTATATCGGCGAAGAAATAATAAGATGTGGTGGTGAAGTTCACAGAGCTGAGGACACCATTAGGCGAATTAACAACTCCTTCGGCAACAAATGCTATGTTTTTGCCATACCGTCACTTATTATTGCTCAAAGTGAAAAAAATATTCAATTAAGACGCCTTGAAAAGGAGGACACAAATTTACTAAAGCTTTTAATGCTCAACGACCTATCAAGACGATTGTGCGAAAAAAGCACCCAGGGAAGATTTATTCCACAGGAAAAAGCATATTCAAGTATTTTTGAAATAATATGTGTTTTTATTGCCACATTTTCATTTTGCCTATTTTTCGGAGGAGAGCTCCTTGACGGTGTGTTATCGGGAATTATCGGGCTTATTATCACATATATGCCTAATAAAAAAATCCCCTTCCCCCTATTCTCGTCAAACCTATTAGACGCCTTTATTGCCGGTACACTATCCTATCTTCCGTTAGAATTTGGTCTGACCACTAATCCTGAAAAAATAATTATCGGGACAATAATGCTATTAGTTCCGGGACTTACAATAGTTAATGCCATAAGAGATATGATGAACGGCGATATGGTGGCCGGCTTATTTGAGCTATTTAATGCAATAATATCTGCTCTTGGAATTGCGTTAGGTGTGGCAGGTGCTATTTTGTTATTCAGTAAAATATGATTAAAGAGATAATATTTTGTGTGGCAGGCACATTGGCATTTTCTGTAATAATGAAGGCACCGAAAAAGGATTTGCCTTTTATTGCAATAGGTGCAACTATTACAGCCACAACCGAAAAAGTGTTAACTAAATATTACGGCGAATTTATTGCCTGCATATGTGCCATGCTTTGCCTGTCCGTTTTTTGCGAAATGATGGCAAGAATACTAAAGCAACCAACAACAATAATTCTTATGCCGTCAACAATTCCGTTATTACCGGGAAGTGCAATATATTACGCAATGCTGTATGCAACACAATCAAACACAAGGCTGTTTTTACACTACGCTAAATCAACTATATACACAGGATTAGGGGTAGCATTAGGCGCAGTATTAAGCACAATAATCATTCAGCTTTTAAGCTACAACAGAAAGCATTAGTGACGGGTGTCATCGTCATAGCACTCACAAAATCTGGCTGCAAAGGAGGGCTCCTCTCCTGCTTTATACAAGTGACTTATATCTCCAAACTGCTGACACCTGAATATCGCCACGCCCTTCTCTCTTTCCTCAGTAACAAGTGTTGTTACCGATGTTGGCAGGGCTACAAAATTATGCCAAAGCACCATTGGTGAGCAGGACAGAATATGAGATAAAATCACACATTCAACTGCAAAATGACAAAACAGCACAACTGTATCATGGTTAGAGTGAGTAACATTGTAATACCTGCCGAAGTGCTGATAGCCGTGATTAGCAAGAAGTCGGTCAATACCGTTGCAAACACGCTGATATTCCTCCTTACAATTAGCACTGCTCATAAGGTCTGTATCAGTCCAAGTATTATTAGAATAGTACTTATCCTCGTTTACCCAATCAAGAGGCATTCTGTCCCAACAGGATATTTTTTTGCGATTAACCTTTACTTTGCCCTCAAACTCTCTAAGCCAATCAAGCTCTATTGCCTGTCTATCCATTTTCTTTAATGTTAAGGAGGCTGTATCCTTTGCTCTGCCCAAAGGTGAGCAATAAAACTCCTTAACATCAAGCTTAGACAATCTTTCACAAAGAAGCTCTGCCTCTCTCCATCCTTTTTTTGTTAACGAGTCAATGGCATAATTGGGGTCGCCATGACGCACAATAATCAGCTTCATATCATCACCGATGATATTTTATCACATTTGATAAAATATAGCAAATATGATACAATTAGAAAAATTGCTTATGGAGTTATATATGAACATTTTGATTGTGCCTGACAGCTTTAAAGGAACAATGACCTCCAAGGAAGTTTGTCAGTGTATTAAAGAAGGAATATTATCAACATCAAAAGCTGAAATAATCACACTACCCTTTGCTGACGGAGGTGAGGGATTTGGTGAATGCTTAAGCGATATTTGTAATGGTAATATACTTTACACCAACTGCACCGATATATACGGTAAAGTCATTAAGGGTCATATCTTTACCTATGGTAATACGGCTATAATTGAAAGTGCTGTTTCCAGTGGTTTGCAAGTAAAAAGAGATGTTATGAGCGCCACATCATACGGTACGGGAGAATTGATAAAATTCGCTGTATCAAAGGGTTTCAGCCACATTGTACTTGGTCTTGGAGGCAGTGGTTGCTGTGACGGAGCAGCAGGTGCATTAACAGCACTTGGTGCACAATTCAGGAATATTGACGGGGAAATAATTGCTTACCCCACAGGCAGAGATTTGGAGAATATTTTTGGTGCAAGCTTTATAAACATTGTAAAGGGTATTAACTTTACATTTGCCTGTGATGTGGATAATGAATTTTACGGCAAAAACGGCGCTGCATATGTATTTGCTCCACAAAAGGGTGCCACAAAAGAAGATGTAATAAAGCTTGACAACGGGTTAAAAATGATAAATGCATTTTTACCAAAGGATATTAGCAGTGTTAAGGGTGCAGGAGCAGCAGGAGGATTATGTGGTGGTCTGTACTCTGTTTACGGTGGTGAAATAAAAAGCGGATTTGATATTCTTGCCGAGGCTTATGATTTGGAGGATAAAATCAAGTGGGCAGATATTGTTGTTACCGGCGAGGGTAAAACCGACGAGCAAACACTTATGGGTAAGCTCCCCTATAAAATCAGTCTGCTTGCCAAAAAGCATAATAAAAAATGTGTTGTTATAAGTGGTAAAATCGAAAATGTTATGCTGGGTGATAAGATGATAAGTCTTGTTGATGACGACACCGATGAGGAAACAGCAATGGCGCAGCCGAAAAAGACTTTAACAGATAAAGCAAAAAACATATTGCAATAAAATGGTTTTAAATATATAATATTATCAATAAATATTTTTAGGAGAAAAGTAATGAAAGTCAGAATTCCAAAACACAAAGAATTTTTAATCAAATTTGAGGACGGCTATGCTCAGGAGGCAGAGGCTTGGGAGGCTCTAAACCAAATTGTTAAGGACTACTCTGTTGACGGCAAAAGCGTTTACACCCCTACATTTATTGAGGATAATGAGGACAAGGTAAAGGCCTTACAGGAAAAGTACCAGTTTACATACGAAATAATCGAAAAGTAAGGACAGATTATGAAAAATAAAAGAGTCTATGCAGTATCTACTGCACATCTCGATACTGTATGGAGATGGGATTTAGCAAAAACAATAGACGAATACATACCCGATACCTTAAGCAAAAACTTTGATTTGATTGAAAAGCACCCTAACTACAAATTTAATTTTGAGGGTGCTAAAAGATACGAGCTTATTGAGGAATTTTATCCAAAGGCTTTTGAGATTATCAAGGAGTATATCAGCCAAGGTAAATGGTGCATTTCAGGTACGGCATATGAAAACGGTGATGTTAATATCCCCTCACCTGAAGCATTGTTCAGAAATTTGTTGCTTGGTAACACCTATTTTATGGAGAAATTCGGTACAAGCTCAAAGGATGTATTTTTACCGGACTGCTTTGGCTTTGGTTGGGCGTTGCCATCAATTATCAATCACGCAGGTCTTAAGGGCTTTACTACCCAAAAGCTATCCTGGGGCAGTGCTTACGGTATTCCCTTTGATTTAGGTGTTTGGACAGGTCCTGATAATCAAAGCACCTATGCCTGCCTAAATGCTAAATCATACAGAAGTAAATTTACCGGTGACCTTAGGGCAGACATAAGCGTTATTGACAATATTGCTAACAACTATAACAAGGCAAATCTGCCATGGGCAAATCATCTTTACGGCACAGGCGACTGTGGTGGTGCGCCAAGCGAGGAAAGCGTTATTGCAGTTGAGGAAAGCATTGAAAAAAATAACGGTGATTTTGATGTAATTTCTGCAAGCAGTGACCAAATTTTCCTTGATATTGACAAGCTGTCTAAAAAGGATAAGAACTGCTTACCCAGTTGGAATAACGAGCTTGTAATGACAAGCCACGGTGCAGGTGCATACACCTCCCGTGCAATGAGCAAAAGGCTTAACAGAACCTGCGAAAGAGTTGCTGACTATACTGAAAAGGCTTGCGTTTTTGCCGATTCAATCGGAGCCTACACATACCCTAAGGGCAACATCAATCAGGCTTGGAAAAGAGTCATTGAGCACCAATTCCACGATGATATTACAGGTACATCTAATATGGATGTATATAACGATGCTTGGTCCGATTACTACATTTCACTGTCACAATTCAGCACAGAATATGTTGGTGCAAGCAAAATGATTATCAATGAGCTTGATACAAAATGGACAGATGAAAAAAGCATTGTGCTTGTAGTAAACAATCCTACTCAGTTTAAGGTAAAGCGAGTTGTTGAGGCAAAAATCAGAACTACAAGAAACTGCAAATTCATTTCTGTTACTGACAAGGAAGGTAATGTAATTCCCAGTCAGATTATCAGCAAACGAGGTAAGCAATTTACTATTTTACTTCAGGTTGAGGTTGAGCCCTTTGGTTACAAGGTATTTGAGGTTAAAAGTGCCGAAAAGCCATATGAGGGTAAGACAAAGGTTGCTGCCACAAATCATTCTCTTGAAAACGGAAAATATAAGCTTATTTTTAATAAAAACGGTGATATTGCATATTTGTATGACAAGCAGTTGGGCAGACAGATTATTGATGCACCCATAAAAATGGCACTCCTCCACGATACAGGCTCTCTGGCGTACCCCAGCTGGGAAATCACCAAGGAGGATATTGACAAAAAGCCATATTGCTATGCCAACACACCGGAATTTACTGTGATTGAAAACGGACCTGTTAGGTCAACCATCAAGGTTGTTCGTGAGGCAGAATACTCTGTAATAACTCAAATTGTGTCCTTGAGTGCTGACAGCGAGTATGTTGAGGTTAAGAACATCGTTGACTGGAAAACAAGAAGAACCATGCTAAAGGCGACCTTCCCTGTTGCTGCACACAACGAAATGGCAACATATGATTTGGGCTTGGGTGTTATTGAAAGAGGAACAAATACAGATAATCTGTATGAGGTGCCTGCACAGAAATGGGCTGACATCAGCGACAAAAACGGAGAATTCGGTGTAGCAATATTCTCTGACTCGAAGTATGGATGGGATAAGCCTGATGACCACACCCTTCGCCTGACTTGTATTCACACTCCTGCCGGTGCCTTCACAAAGGAGGCAAGACAGGATCTTCAGGATATTGGCAGAAATGTGTTCTCCTTTGCAATTTACAGCCACAAGGGTGGAGTTGAAAATCAGGTGCAAAAGTACAGTGAAATTTTCGCTAACCCATATTTGTGCATTACTACTGATTACAGGAACAAGCGCTCATTAGGTGACAGTGTTTCCTTCTGCAGCATCAGCAATGAAAATGTGCTTGTAAGAGCAATTAAGAAATGCGAAAATGATGATGCAGTTATAATCAGAGTTAACGAGGCTGTGGGCAAAAATCAAAGAAATGTTACAATCGGTCTGTTAAACGAAATAGGCAGTGCACAGCTTGTAACTGCTCTTGAGGAGCCTATCAAGGACTTGAATGTTACTAACGGAAAAATCAAATTCAGCCTAAAGCCCTTTGAGATTAAAACATTTAAGGTTAAGTACAAGGCAAAAGCACCACTTATTCCAAGCGAAAGATACGAAACTATTGAGCTGCCTTACAATGCAAAGGGATTTACAACAGATGATGATATGCGTCATGTTATTTTGCAGGGAGCAGGATTTTCGCTACCCTATGAGCTTATTAAGGAAAGCTGCTACATTGGTGGAATAAGATACAAATTCCCTGTTGATAAGGTGAACGAAAACAATGTGCTCGTTTGCAGAGGACAGGAAATTAAGCTGCCACCGTGCACAAGAGTTTACTTTATTGCAGGCTCAACCGGTGAAAAGCAAAGCATCTATATAAACAGTGGAAAAAAGAAAATTCCGTTTACTATTAAGCCTATTGATAAGCCCTTCTGCAAGTGGGATATGGCAGGATTAAATCAGGTTGCTGAAATTAACGATAATGAGGCAATCGGCTATGAATTTACTCATGTTCATCACCCGGAGGGTAACATAGCTAAAAAGGCTCACTTTTATCTTTACAGCATTGCTGTTAACAATGAAAAGGGTTGCGAAACGATTACGCTGCCTGAAAATAACAGGGTTGTTATTCTTGCAATGACATCAATTAAGGAAAGGTCAAAGGGTGGACTTGCTACTAAAATCTTTGACACGGTAAGTCATAAGTATGATTTTAATGAGGATTTGCCACCTATTGACAAGGTAATTGACAAGGCAGATTTTGTTACTATTCGTGCAGGCAAAATCCAAGACCAAATAAATTCTGGAAAAGGAAAAGGCTTTAAGCGAGATAACATTGTAACAAATATTATTCGCTCATATACAAAAAGTGAATGGTAAATAAACAAAATATACAAAGGTCCCATATACACAAGCTGTATATGGGACCTTATTGTTTTGTAAAGTTATTGTGCTTTACAAATTTATTTTGTTTAAATCAATGTGGAAATCTATGTTGAAAATGTGGAAAAGTTAAATATTGTGAATTATTTTCGCTGAAAACTCTGTTAAAGATGTTGAAAATGTAAAGGGTTTAACTTGTCTTTAACAATTTTTTTAACATTTTTTGTTATTGTGCCAATCATTATACATTTTGATAAAAAATATCAATATGAATAAAAAAACACTCCTTAATCGGAGTGCTTTTTTATGTACGGTTGAATTTTAAATTATTTTTTAAAGAAGTTAACGATGTCTGAAAAAGCATCATTATCGTTATCTGTAAAGCTTGATGCAGCAGATGATGCAGCAGCGATTGGCTGAGGAGGAGCAACCTCGTTATTAGCTGTTACTGACTTAATCTGTCCGTTTGGACCATCCTCACCAAAGCGAGTAGCAATAACAGTAATTATCATCTCGTCCTCAAGATTTTCGTCAAAGTTTGCACCCCAGATGATTTCACAATCAGGATGAACGGCATCTGTAACGATTTGAGAAGCTACTGTAATTTCCTCAAGACCGATGTCTGTTGAAGCAGTAATGTTAAGAAGTACGCCGTGTGCACCATCAATAGATGTGTTAAGAAGTGGAGAAGAAATAGCCTGCTGAGCAGCAACCTCTGCCTTATCCTTACCCTTTGCACGACCAACACCCATATGAGCATAGCCTGCATCCTTCATAATCTCTGTTACATCGGCAAAGTCAGAGTTAACAAGTCCTGTTGCATTAACAAGGTCGGAAATTGACTGAACACCCTGACGAAGAACATCGTTTGCAATTTCAAAAGCGTTAAGAAGAGTAATCTTTTCGGTAGCTACTTCCTTAAGTCTTTCGTTTGGAATTACCATAAGTGAGTCAACATTCTTTGCAAGCTCGTCAATACCCTTTGAAGCCTGGTCCATACGACGCTTACCCTCAAAAGCAAATGGAGTTGTTACAACGCCAACTGTAAGAATACCCATGTCCTTTGCAATTTTAGCAACATAAGGAGCAGCGCCTGTACCTGTTCCACCACCCATACCGGCTGTGATGAATACCATATCAGAGCCTGTAAGAATGTCTGTAAGTGCTTCCTTGCTTTCTTCTGCAGCACGAGCACCAACCTCAGGCTTTGCACCTGCGCCCATACCCTTTGTTACCTTTTCGCCAATAAGGATTTTATGAGTAGCTGTTGATTTTGCAAGAGCAGGCTTATCTGAGTTTACTGCTACAAATTCAACATCCTGAATATTACAATGCACCATACGGTTAACGGCATTTCCGCCGCCACCACCGACGCCTACAACTTTAATCTGTACTACCTTTGAATCATCTGTATCAATTTCATAACGTCCCATAAATAATTCTCCTTAAATTTTATTCTAAATCTTGTTCGATTCGTTACATTCCCTATTGTAACAATATTGTAATCTTTTTGCAATACTTTTTTACAATAATTTTTAAAGATTTTGACAATCTTTTATGTTAGCAAACAAAGTTGATTATACATATTGCACAATAATATACATTTGTCTATTTATTCGACAAGTTATTTACTTTACGCCTATTTCTCTGTAAAGTAGATTTGCTTGCCACCTGTTATTGTCATAACTCCCTTTGCATTTGGAGTAGAGGCATTTAGCTTTTCACAGGCTGCAAGGCCTTGATAAATCTTGTTTTCAGCATCTGTGCAGCTGCCTAATTTAAAGGTAATACGATTATCATAAACAACATAATTCTCATTTATACCCTTGCTGTAAATACCTGTAATACTGTCAAGCTTGTTGTCCTTAACAACTACTGCCAGCTCATTAAGACACTGACTGATTTTTTCATCCTTAAATTTAATTATATTGCCCGGCTCACTGCTTAACACCTGTGCGTAGGAAACGGAAATACCCTTTGCTTTTTTTGCGTTATTCTCCAGCACCTTAAAATTATCATCAAGAAGAATATATGTTTTATCCTTGTTTTTTATGGAATAAGCAGCAGTTGCCTCTGTTATTTTTATTTGTATTGTATAAGGTAATTTTCTTTTAATTTCAGCATTATATATATAAGGGAGGCTTTGCTCTAACATTTTTTTTGCAGACTGTGTATCTGAAAGAAATAGATTTTCTCCCTTATCAATGGTGCAATGAGTCAAGATTTCGTTTTTGGAATATATTTCATTACCTGACACATTGATTGTATCAATTCTAAAAAATACGGTTAGCGACAAAACTGTTGCCGTTGCAATAAGGATAATTGACACAACAAGCCAAATAATTATTTTTCTTATTTTGTTTCTCTTTTTTCTTTTCTTATTATCCCTTTGTCTTTTTTCTGAACGGGTAAGATTTTGATTTTTATTCTTAGGTAAATGCTTTTTAAGGTCAATATCTTTGTAGTCGGATATAATTTTTCCTGAACTGTTTCTGTAAATCTTTGGAGGCTCAAGCCCAAAATCCGATAAGCTTTGCTCATTATTATTTGGTGTATTATTAACTTTTTTTGTTTGCTTCCTTTGAGTCTTCTTCATAAACTATCCTCTTTATATCTGCGCCTAAGGCTGACAGCTTTTCCTCAAGTCGCTCATATCCTCTGTCAATATGCTCAATAGAGTTGATTGTTGACACGCCTTGAGCACAGAGCCCTGCTACTACAAGAGCAGCGCCACCACGCAAATCAGTTGCATTAACATTAGCACCATGGAGTGTTTTAACGCCGTTAATCACTGCCATTTGCTCATCAATCTCTACATCTGCACCAAAACGATTAAGCTGACCAACAAATCTAAATCTGTTTTCAAAAATATTCTCCTTGATTATTGAAGTACCCTTTGCCACACAAAGAGTAGCCGTAACCAAGGACTGAGAGTCTGTTGGAAATGCCGGGAATGGCATTGTTTTTATCATTTTAACTCTCTTTAATCTTTTAGGAGCAGAAATTTTGAGCTGGTTATTATTTAGATATAATCTGCATCCCATTTCATTAAATACAGGAAAAATCGGTGCAAGATGAGTAGGTCTTACATCCTTAATAACAATTTCCCCACCGGTTATTGCACAGGCACTCATATAAGTGGAGGCTAATATTCTGTCGGGGATTATCCTATGCTCACAGGGATTTAAATAATCTACACCCTCAATTTCGATAGTAGATTCACCTGCTCCGTAAATTTTTGCTCCGCATTTATTTAAAAACTCTGCAAGATCGCTGATTTCAGGCTCACGGGCAGGATTTATTATTGTAGTTCTGCCCTTGGATATTGCCGAGGCAATAATAATATTTTCCGTTGCACCTACTGATGCAAAGGGCAAAATTATCTTTGCGCCATTCAGCCTGCTAGCAGTACAGGTTATGGACGAGCCACTTTCACAAATATCGGCACCTAATGATTTTAAAGCCTTTAGGTGCATATCAACAGGCCTTGCACCAATGTCACAGCCACCCGGTAGAAATATGGACGCACTGCCTGTTCGTGAAACAAGTGAGCCTAAAAACAAAATTGAGGAACGCATTGTTCGCATAATACCTTCATCAATTTTTGAGCTTGTAATATTTTGAGCATCTACTGTAACAGTATCGCCCTGACGCTCTATCTCACAGCCTAAGCTTTCTAATATTTCTATTGTTGATTTTACATCTGATAAATTAGGGCAATTATGTATTACGCTTTTGCCTTTAATTAGAATAGTTGCACATAAAATCGGTAGGGCAGAATTTTTTGCTCCGTGAAGTGTAACATCTCCCTGAAGACTGTTGCCACCGATTATTTTTAAGTACTCCATTAAATCACCTCTGCATAAGTTTGCCGTTACCACATCATATGCACAGGTGATATTTTTTGCTATTTTACAAGAGATACGATAATATCTGCAATTCTTTTGCTTGAATCTGTTATTGCCATTGCTCTTGCATTTTGTTCAACAGCCTTTAACCTTGCGTTATCGGACAATAAATTATCAATCATATCCTTAAGGGCTTTTGAGGTTAAATCCTTTTCCTCAATAACAAAGCCTGCATTACGGTTAACAAGTGCCATTGCATTGTGATACTGATGATTTTCAGCCACATATGGTGATGGAATAAGAATTGATACCTTGCCTAACGCCTCTATTTCAGATATAGATGAAGCGCCTGCTCTGCCGATAACCAAATCAGCAGCAGCCATACAAACATCCATATTATCAATATATTGTCTAATCTCAACAGTGCCTTTTTTGCCGTCAACAAAGCCCTCGCTGTTAAAGCTGTTATAGAACTCTGTGCAGTTTGTTCCTGCTGAATGAATATGATAATATTTGCCGTTATTGGCACTATCAATAAGAATATCGTACATTGCATTATTAAGTGGTGTAGCACCAAGGGAGCCACCAAAGGAAAGGACAAGATACTTGTCATCAGGGATATTAAGCTGTGCTCTTGCCATATCTCTGTCTGCATTCAAAAGCTCTCCACGAACAGGCAAGCCTGTAACAACTACCTGATTTTTTGCCTCAATATGCTTTATGGCATCCTCAACGGTAACCATTACCCTGTCAACCTCTTTTGCAAGAGCCTTGTTTGTAATACCGGGAAAGGCATTTTGCTCATGAATACAGGTAGGAATACCCATTTTAACTGCTGACTTAAGAACAGGTCCTGACACATATCCACCAAAGCCTACAACAACATCAGGGTTAAATGCCTTAATAATCTTTTTGCTTTCACCGGAGGATTTTACAAGCTTAAATAATGTTTTTATATTATGAATAATTGCTTTTGGAGAAAAGGAGCGCTTAAAGCCGGTAATCTCGATTGTCTTAAAATCAAAGCCGGCATTGGGAACAAGCTTTGCTTCCATATGGTCGGCAGTGCCGATAAACATAATCTGTGTGTCACTGTAATTATCTCTAATGTATGATGCCACGGCAAGGGCAGGATTTATATGACCTGCTGTGCCACCAGTTGCAAATAAAATTCTCATATTCTCACCTATACCTTTTTTTGACTTGCTTTTCTTGAAACAGACAGCACAACACCTATTTCAAACAACAGCATCATTATTGCCGTACCACCGTAGGAGAAAAACGGCAACGCAATACCTGTATTAGGAATTGTGTCTGTAACAACCATAATGTTAAGTCCAACCTGAATACCGATTTGTGCCACAATGCCAACCACCAGCATTGCGCCGAATCTATCGTGGCATCTTGCAGAAATTACTAAGCCACGAATTACTAATGCTCCAAACAAAACAATAATAACAGCAGCACCTAAAAAGCCTAACTCCTCACAGACGATAGAAAAGATGAAATCGTTTTGAGGCTCCGACACATACAGATATTTTTGCTTTGAATTACCCAAGCCTACACCGAAAAATCCACCTGAACCAATAGCATAAAGTGAATTATTAGTTTGCCACCTACTGCCTGTGGGGTCATAATCCTTATCAAGCCAAGCTTTAATTCTTTCGCCTGCATAGTTTTCCAGCAGCTCAGGGAAGGTAACAACCATAAATATTGCAAGAACAAGTAAAGCCAACCCAAATGCAAAAAGCTTAATATC
>CAMFYM010000020.1 GCA_946002045.1 uncultured Clostridia bacterium
ACACCTAAGCCTTCGTCGGCAGCGTCAGATGTGTATAAGAGACAGGTATAGTTGTGAGAAAGGGGTGCAGGTAATGGCAAGTACTTGTCCTAACTGTGGTAAGAAATTACATTTGTGGGAGGTTAAGGCAGAGTGCTCTAACTGTGGTGTTTCCATTCCTAATCATAATTGGCAGGCTCGTCTTGAGGAGGACAACATCAAGGCTGAAAAGCAATTTGCTGTTTTTAATAAAGCCATAAATCGTATTGCATATTCAATTTGGGGAACAAGGCTTAGAATTGCAAGACTTGTATTAACCTTATTACCTGCAATCGGTTTTATTCTGCCATGGGCTACCCTTAAAAGCGAAGGCGAAGGCTTTGATTTGAGCATTATTTCCTTTGCTTCAAGGAAATCACTTATCGACTTTTTCTCTGCATTTTTCGGAGATATGAGTGTATTTACAGCAAATATGAGCATTGAGGGATATTCAGGCCCTGTTACGCTTGGTGTATTTGCATATATTTTGTTTACATTGAGTGCGCTGTTAATTGTTATTGCTTTCTTTATGAATATAATTATGTGTAAGCATCCTAAAACAAAGGTTACAGTTGTATTTGATGTGCTTTCAATCGCAGCTTCGGTTGCATCGGTTATATGTTTTGTAGTTAGTGGTACACCTGCTAAAGAATTAGTTGGTTATAATTTTGGTATTTATCCTGTGCTTAACGCCGTGGCTTCAATCAGCTGGGGTTATTTTGTTGCACTTGCACTTTTGATTACTGCTACTGCAATAAACATAGCTGTTGCCAAGGCTCCTGCAAAAAGCGATGAAGAGCTTGAGGAGGAAAGGCTTGCCCGTAAGGCTGCCAAAGAAGAACAGAAAAGGCAACAGGAGATAGAAAAAGAAAAAGCGAGAGCCGAGGCAAGCAAAAGAGCTGCCGAGGAGGAAGCAAAAAAGATTGAAGAAGCGAGGGCAAGTCTTAATAAAAAATAATTTCGTTTTGTATCACTTTACAGTATTTGAGGTTTATAATGGATAAGAAGAAAAAAATAAAAATAGCAGCTATTATAATCAGCATTGCAGCAGTTATTGCTGTTATTATAGGTGTTATTTCGGCAAATAGTATTAGAATTCAATACAGTATTTTTGAAAAATGTATGCCCCAGTCGGCAGTATTTACTAACGATGAGGTGTCTGTAACAATTTACAGAAGAGAAAATCCCAATTTCTCTGAAGAGGATTTTGAAAATGACCCTCTTAGTAAATATGAGTTTTTTTACACAGACAAGGACGGTACTGAAAAGTCTGTTATCGGTGCAAACAATATAGTATATGACGGTAAGGAATTAACTAATGCCTTAGGCACCTTTATGCCGGAAACAGTTAAAAATCTTAACCATATAAAATTAGTTGCAAAAATAATTACTGCCATAGTTGTAGCTGCTGTCGTTATTGCCTTAATAGTAGTTTGGTTTATTCTTTGGTCAAAAAAAGAGGACCGTCAAAAGCAGCAGAAATATAAAAATACTAATAACAAAAATAATAAATAATTAGGTGACTTATGGAATATAATAAGCTTTTTACACCGGGTAAAATCGGTAATGTTGAAATTAAAAACAGAATAGTAATGGCGCCTATGTGTATGGGCTTTGGTCAATATAACGGCTGTGCCACTGATAAAATGATGGATTATTACGAGGAGCGTGCAAAGGGTGGAGTAGGTTTAATTTTTACTGAAATCACCAGAGTTAATGATATAACAGGAGCATCCTCCTTCGGTCAGCTTGGTATGAGTCACGATTATCAAATCCCTGCACTTAGAGAAATGGCTAACCGTATTCATAAGCACGGCTGCAAAATTATGGTTGAGCTTCATCATCCGGGCAGGCAGAACTTAGGACTTATGATTGGTACTGTTCCTATTTCTGTTGCCGGTGATAAAATAATGGGTGAGCTTTATACAAAAATTATGACCGGTGCCGTTATTCCTCCCGGAAGAAAGCTTCAGGCAAAGGATATAGTGCCGAGAGTAGTTGCACCCAGCAAATGCGAAAGAAGTAAAATGAGCAATAGTGTTAATAGGGCACTTTCTCATAAGGGAGTTAAAAAGCTTATCTGTCAGTTTGTTGAGGCAGCAGTACGAGTTAAAAAATCAGGCTGTGACGGTGTTGAGCTTCATGCAGCTCATGGCTATCTTATTCAGCAATTTCTTTCACCTAATACAAATAAGCGTACTGATGAATACGGTGGTAGTCTTGAAAACAGAATGAGATTTCTTTTAGAGATTATAGATGGTATTCGTAAAAATTGTGGTAAGGATTTCCCAATTGTTGTTCGTCTTTCTGTTGACGAAATGTACGACAGAATCGGCAAAAAAGGTAAGGGCTATAATCTTGAGGAAGGTCTGAAAATGGCAAAAATACTCAGCGACAAGGGTATTGATGCTATTGATGTTTCCTCTGCTGCCTATGATACATTTAACTATTGGCTTGAGCCCACAACCTTTGATTGTGGCTGGAGAAGGTATTTGGCAGAGGAGGTAAAAAAGGTAGTAGATATTCCTGTTATTGCTGCTAACCTTATCCGTTCTCCAAAGCAGGCAGAGCTTCAGCTTGAAGAGGGTATTCAGGATTTCATTTCACTTGGCAGACCGTTAATTGCCGATCCACATTGGGTAAACAAGGTTCAGTCAGGTAACGAGGATTTAGTTAAGAGGTGCATCTGCTGTCTATATTGCTTTGAGAGTATGATGGAAAATGCATACAAATATGACAACGGTCATTGCTCCGTTAATCCGTTTGTGGGCAGAGAAAATACACAGCTTAAAATGAACGGCAACGGCAGAAAAGCTGTTATCATCGGTGCAGGGTGTGCAGGCTTAACCTGTGCAGAGCTGTTGGCAAGGCGTGGCTTTAATGTAACAGTGCTTGAAAAGGAGCAGTCTGTTGGTGGTCAGCTTAATCTTGCAAAGATGCCTCCTCATAAGGAAAAAATGAATTGGGCTTGCACCGATCTGCTTTCCAATGTTTCAAAGCTTGGAGTTAAAATTGAATACGGTGTTACTGCTGATAAGTCAATTATTGATACATATATGCCGGAGATAGTTATTAACGCAACCGGTGGTAATGCTATTGCACCAAAGCCTTATATTAAGGATAATTCCTGTACCGTTACAGAAATACTTAACGGCACAGTAAAGCTTGAGGGTAAAAGGGTTGCCGTTATCGGTTCAGGTATGACAGGGCTTGAAACAAGTGAGCTCCTTATTTCACAGGGCAACAAAATTACTATTGTTGAAATGGCAGATAAGATTGCTCAAGGTGCTTGGTTCCAGCATGTGGATGATGCTATGCCAAAGCTTGAGGAGGCAGGTACTGTATTTATGCCGGGTCACAAGCTTTTGTCTGTTAACGAATCTTCAATCACACTTGAGCGATTAGCAGACAACACTAATGTTGAAGTTCCTGTTGATTTTGTTGTTCTTTCCTTGGGTGTAAGACCTGATTCAGCATTATATGAGGAATTAAGCAAATCAACAGATTATGCTGTTTATAATGTTGGCGATAGTGTAAAAATCGGCAGAATTGCAAATGCTACCGAATCAGCCTATGAGGTTGTAATGAGTATTGATTAAGAGGCGTTAATATGTTTTCTGCAAGAGAGCATTTAAAACAAAGACTTGAAAATTTGAATACCAAAATCACCAGCAATCTTGATTTTGATTTTTCCTCTGTCAGTAAAAGGATAGACACTATGGAGGAATTTGATAAGCAGATAATGCAGGAATTTGTTAGTGGCAAAAGGCTCTATTACAGAGGTGAACGCATTAACGACCCCGAAAGACGATTACTTCCTACAATGTTAAGAAATTCAGGAGAGCTATTCAAGGATAACGATTTAGGTATTCTTCATATTGACGGACAATTCTTATTTGATTATTATTCTTCGCTTGGTGATTTTGTTGATGTGTTTAGTTGCACAATGGGCAAGGTAGATGTTGACCATCTTTATGAAATTTGTGCCTTTGCTCAGCATTATTGCAATTTTTCACCACTTATTGATTTTACAAAAAGCGTCTATCCGTCACTTTCCTTTGCGCTTAAGGATAGGGATAAATTTGATGATGATATTGTTCTTTATGTTCTTGAGCTTAAAAATGACGAGGACTACACCAATAATATTGAAACTGCTAACCAATGGATACGGGACTTAAGTATTTATTGTGGACATTTTGATGAATTAGAGGTTAAAAAAGCTGTCCGTGAGGTTATAAAAAACAAACGCCATCTTGAAATGACAGAGGATTTCAAATCACATCTTGAGCATATAAATACTATTTCCGAGCCAAGAGCAAGGCTGATTGATGTTCCCACAAATACAAGAATGAAATTTCAACAGGGTGTGTTTTTGCTTTTAACGGATTTTCTGCTGTTCAATGTAACTTATTTTACAAAGAGCATTAGAGAGCAGTTTTCAATAACAAAATATATCATTAACAAGGATATTTGCGATGATATTCTTGATGTTATTAACAGAGATGCACCTTGGTATTCCTACAAATATTTGACGGATGTGTCCGGTGCATTTAATGAGGCTATGGAAAAAAGAATTAAATGATTGAATTATTGCACAAAAAAGAACCCCTGTGGTAGTTTACTTATTCTACCATAGGGGTATTTACTATTTTAAATTATTACTATTTATTGTCTGATACCGAAAGCTTTTTGTTAAAGAATTATCAGCTCCTTTGTGATGTTTGATAAATTCTCTCTGCCTCGTGGTGAAATATATAGTAAATCCTCAATTCTTATACCGAATTTATTTGGTATATATATTCCCGGTTCGATAGAAGTTACATTACCAACCTGATAGGTGTCAGTGCTTTTTGGTGATGCGTTATATCCCTCGTGAATATCAAGACCTACACCGTGACCTAAGCTGTGCCTAAAGTATTGTGCCATATTTTCTTTGCTTAAAACATCATATGAAGCGCTGTAAACATCTGCACATTTTACACCCTCTGCAAGAGCCTGTATGCCTGCTTTTTGAGCCTTTTTAACAAGATTATAGCACTGATACATTTCGTCTGTTGCGTGACCAATAGCAACCGTTCTTGTCATATCACTGTGGTATCCACAATAGGTCGCACCAAAATCAAACAGTACAAAATCACCGTCACATATAACTTTTTCACTGGGTACACCGTGTGGCATTGATGTGTGGTCGCCTGTCAGCAATATTGTATCAAAGCTAACACCATGAGAGCCGTTTTTTGCCATAATGTAATCAAAAAGTGCAGCAAGTTCTTTTTCTGTTTTACCAACCTTTACCTCAGCCAAAAGCTCTAAAAAAGATTTCTCGGCAATATAATTTGCTTTTTTTATCATTTCAATTTCATCAATATCTTTAACATTTCTTAAATTCATAAATTCATTATTCAACGGAATTAAAGAAATGTTGCTGAATTTCTGCGAATAAGCCAAGTATTTTGAGTATGAAATAGTTTCATTTTCAAAAAGCAGTGATTTAATATTATGCTTTTTTACAATTTTATCAACCTCATCAATAAATGAGCTTGTAATTTCTATTACATTTAGTCCTGTATTTTTTGCGTGCTCATTGGCAGCTTGCACATATCTTGAATCAACAATATGATACCCAACTGCCTCCTTTGTTATGACAATAACACCCTCACTGGGTGAAAAGCCACAGGCATAGTGCATATTGCTTTCGTTAAAGAGTATTACAGCGTCACTGTTTAGTTTGTTTATAAGCTCTGTTATTTTAGCAATTCTCATATAATCATATCCTTATAATAGCTTTAGATGATTTTATCACTATAAAAAATTATTGTCAACAAATCATATTTGATTATAAATATGATTGTTGACATTTTACATATGTTATGATAATGTGACATAGAAGACTATTTTCGGAGAATAATTATGGAAAAATATTTAATAAATCCAAATCAAAAAATCAGCAAAATCAATAAAGACATATACGGTCATTTTTCAGAGCATCTCGGCAGATGTATTTACGGTGGTATTTATGTTGGCGAGGATTCAAAAATTCCTAATGTAAACGGTATGAGATGTGATGTTGTTAATGCGTTAAGGGAAATGGGACTGCCTGTATTAAGGTGGCCCGGTGGCTGCTTCGCAGACGAATATCACTGGAAGGACGGCATCGGTCCAAAAAAAGACAGAAAGAAAATGATTAACACCCATTGGGGTGGTGTTGTTGAAGATAATTCCTTTGGTACTCACGAGTATTTTGAGCTTTGCAGACAGCTTGGCTGTGACACCTATATTAACGGAAATGTTGGTTCCGGAACAGTTCAGGAAATGAATGAATGGGTAGAATATATGACCTTTGACGGCGTATCGCCAATGGCAGAGCTTCGTAGGAAAAACGGACAGGAAAAGCCGTGGAATATCAAGTATTTCGGTGTCGGTAATGAATCTTGGGGCTGTGGTGGAGAAATGGATCCGGATTATTACGGTAACCTTTTCAAGCAGTATAATACATATGTTCGTGAATATAACAATAACAAAATCAAAAGGATTGCCTGTGGCCCTAACAGTGATAACTACAAGTGGACAGGCATTGTTATGGATAAGGTTAAGCATAAAGCACAGGGAATATCACTGCATTACTATACCTTACCTAATGGTTGCTGGGATAATAAGGGCTCATCAACTGACTTTAATCGCAATGATTATTACAGAACACTTTGCAGAGCATATAAAATTGAGGAGCTGATTAACAATCATATTGCTGTTATGAACGCAGTTAATCCACAGCAATGGGTTCAGCTTGTTATTGATGAGTGGGGCACATGGTATGATGTTGAGCCCGGTACAAATCCCGGATTTTTGTATCAGCAAAACACTATGCGTGACGCTATGGTTGCTGCAATGTCTCTTAATATTTTCAATAAGCATGCTGACAGAATAATGATGGCAAATATTGCTCAAACGGTCAATGTTTTGCAGGCAGTTATTTTAACCGATGCTGAAAAGATGGTGTTGACTCCAACATATTATGTATTCAAAATGTTTAAGGATCACCAGGAAAATACACTGCTGGGCTCATATTTGACTACTGAATATATTGAGTCAAAGGAATTAGGCAAAAGCTTTCCACAGCTTATTGAATCTGCATCTGTTGATGAAAACGGTGTAATCTATTCAACCATAGTTAATACATCTGCCACCAGGTCATCTAAAATAAAATGTCAAATTGCAGATACAAGGGTCAAAAATATTAGGGCTGAAATTCTTGCCGGCGACATTCATTCAAAAAATGATTTTGATAATTCCAATGTAGTAAAAACAGAAGAATTTACTGATTTTAAAAAATTCAGTGACGGCTTTACTGTAACTGTTCCACCTTGCAGTGTTGTTAAGCTGGTAGTTGAATAATGTCTGAAAAATGTAAAAAATGCCTGCTGAATGAAGCAGGGGAGAATAAATCCTTAAAATTAGTAGAGGATTATTTGAACAGTCTTGAGCAGGAGCTAAAGGTAACTCATGATATTTACGGCAAACGATTGTCTATGTGTAAAGCCTGTGATAATCTCATCTCAGGTATGTGCATTAAGTGTGGATGTTATGTAGAAATCAGGGCTGCCCTTAAGGATAAGTGCTGTCCGGATTATGATAACAAAAAATGGTAGAAGAGGTGTTAATAATTGGCAGAATTAAGCAGAAACGGTCATCGTCAGCGTATGAGAAAGCAGTATCTTAACGGCTCAATGAAAAGTTCCCCTGACCACAATACTCTTGAGCTGCTTTTATCAATTATTATTCCTCGTCACGATGTTAAGGACCTTGCATACGATTTGATAAATGCATTTGGCTCTCTTGAAGGTGTTTTCAGTGCTTCTCCCGATGATTTGATGAAGGTTAAGGGCGTTGGTGAGTCAACTGCCGTTGCTCTTTCTCTTGTGTATTTCTTCCATGACAGAATGATTGCCGACAGAAACAAGGATACTGTCAAGCTGACAAGCAACGAACAGGCAATGAATTATTGTATAAATGAGCTTCGTGCTAAAACTGTTGAAAGCTTTATACAGATAAATTTAAGAAACGACGGATCAATTATTAAAAAATATGTTATCAGCACCGGCCGTGTCAATGCAACAGATGTAAATAAAAGTCTGGTTTTAACTAATGCAGTTAAGGATAGCGCAGCATATGTTATTGTTGCCCACAATCATCCCCACGGTATTGCACAGGCGTCTGCCAGTGATATTGATTTTACTATTTCACTTTATCGCTCATTATCTGATTTAGGCATAAAGCTTGTTGACCATTTTGTTGTTGCAGATAATGATGCTGCTGTAATTATTCACAGCAAAGAATTTGAAAAATCATTTAATCTGTCGGAAGTGTTGTGAATTATAATAGTCATTATTGCACATAATGACTATATGAGAATTTTTACTAATTTTAACAAGCTTCATACTGCTTTGCTTTTACCCTTTGTAATTTGCTCTGTTTTTGCAATAGTGTCGGAATTATTATTGATTATATCCGGATATTTCGACAGTCAGCTTAACGAAGCATTAACCGTGTTTTCGTATCTTTTTGATATTTTGTGTGGTTATGCTTTTTGCTCATTTGCAGCTGCAAAATTTGCAAAGGGCAAAATTTTGTTTAAAGCGTTATGGAGCATTTTCTGCTTACTTATAATTCAAGCATCAATTTATTCCTTTGGTAACACAGTTAACAAATCATATTTTCTTGGCTTGCTGGTAGGTATCCTTTGTGGCCTGTGCTTTAATAAGCTTGACGATATAACTGCCTATATTATATCATTTTTTGTATCTTTAACCTTGGGTATTTTGATTGGATTTTCTTTAGAATACTACAACGATTTTGTAATGATGTTAGCATCACTGACCTCTGATAAGGGTGGAATTTCATCTGTTATTTTTTCATCCTTTAACTATTTGTTCAAGCTATTTGGCAGTAACGATTTTGAAAATATGATTTTCACCAAAAGCTATGGTGGATCAATGTTTTTTGGCAGTGAGCTTGTAACAGGCGTTAAGGAGCTTTTTGCAAAGGGATATACAGGTCAGCTTGTTTCCACCTACCTGGCAGGTCACTACTTTCTTTTGCTTTCAATTTTAGGTATAGGAATCGGTATGATGTCAAGCCTAAGGAAAAGTCAAAAAACTGCACTGATTTTTACAATAATATCTACCTTAATCAGTGGCAGAATTGAGCTTGCAATATTATTCTTTCTGCTTGAAAGTCCTTTTTTATTTATTTCTGTTCTGCTTTTATCGGTTATTTCATATTTAGCATCATATGTTCTAAAGCTGTCTGTGGGATATGTTAACAACGGTGGAATAATAGAGCTGATTTTAGGCTTTAATGATGGATTATATATCGTTGTGGGTGGAGTAATATTTATTGCATTAGGCTATTTTGTTTATAAGTATTGCTATGAAAAATACGGTATTTCAGACTGCCTGAATATTTATATCCCAACAAGGCTTAACGGCGTTGTGAAAGCGTTAGGTGGAATAAAAAACATTGTTAGATTTAAGGGTAATGACCTTGAAATAAGAAATCCAAAGCTTATTGATAATCTTTCCCTTTCCTGCGAAATTGACGGTAATATTGTAAAATCAAGCCAAGAGGAATTTTTAGAGCTAAAGGAATATTTATATGAATGTTAGAGAAGAAATATTTAACAATCAGGATTTAGAATACAGAAGCTTTCATTGCAGACTTGTGCCAACAGTACCTGCTGAAAGGATTATAGGTGTTCGTGTTCCTATTTTGCGAAAAATAGCAAAGCAAGCATATGAAAGTAATGCTGAAATTCTATGTGATTATTATGAAGAAATAATGATAAAGGGCTTTGTTATAGCAATGAAAAGGTGCTCCATTGAGGAGCACCTTACAGATATAAAAGATTTTCTGCCACTTATTGATAATTGGGCAGTTTGCGATTCCTTTTGCTCTTCATTAAAGTTTGCAAAAAGGAATAAAGAAGCTGTATTTGAATTTATCAAGCAGTATATTAACGGTACGGAATACGAAGTGCGCTTTGCAATAGTTATGATAATGGACTATTTTTTAGTTGATGAATATATTGATGATTGTCTGCAAATTTTAACTTCAATTATTTCGGATAAATATTACATAAATATGGCGTTGGCGTGGGCAATTTCCGTTGCATATATCAAGTATGAGGAGAAAACATTGCCAATATTAAAAAGCAAGGTTTTACCTGCTTGGGTGCATAACAAATCAATCCAAAAAATATGCGAATCCTATCGGATTGACAAAAGCAAAAAGGATTACCTAAAATCATTAAAAATAATTTAGGGGCTGTTTTTACAGCCCCTTTTACATTTGGTATTTAAAGCTTTGATGCTTCGGCAGCAACTCCCAATAAAGCTGCATCACTGCCTAATTTTGAACGCACAATGTTAACATCCTTGAAATTCTCCATTAACAGATTGTAGATTTTTCTGTCAATCAAATCAATTACATAATCCTCGTTCATAATACCACCACCAAGAACGATAAGAGGTGGGTTAAATACATAAATAATATTTATCAATCCAATTATCATTTCGTCAATCCATTGGTCGATGACGGAACGAATTTCAGGCTTTTCAAAATTTTCTTTTTCAAATATTTCAAAGGCGTTGAGCGTTGTGGAATTCCTTTTGTTAACGGAATCTAACAGAGCCTTTGTTGATGCATAGCACTCATAGCAGCCCTCGCCACCACAGGTGCACTGCTTGCCACCTGCGTGAGTAATCATATGCCCGAATTCTCCTGCTGAGGAGCCCATACCCTTGTAAAGCTTGTTGTCAAGGAATAACGCACCACCAATGCCTGTTCCGTAGGTTAAGCAAAGGAAGTCGGTTTTGCCCTTTGCAGCACCAAATTTCGCCTCACCCATAGCAAAAGCATTAACATCGTTTTCAACATATGTAGGTATTCCTGTTTTGTTTTCAATTATTTTTTTAACCATCATACCGGTGTAATAGGGTATGTTGTCTGTTGAATATACAACAATGCCGTTTTTACTGTCAACCTGACCTGCTGTGGATATGGCAACACGGTCAATACCGTCGTATTCTTCAATAATTGAAATGATTTTGCTGACTAATTCCTGACCACCCTTATGAGCCTCTGTGGGAATTGTGTGCTTGTCAGACAAGCTGAATTTATCATCGCATAAAGCATATTTAATATTTGTTCCACCAATGTCAAATGCAAGAATTTTCATAGCCAACCTCCAATATGTTATATTTGCATTATAGCAATTTTATTCAACAAATTCAATACTTATTGAAAAAAGTAAGAATATATGTTAATATATAAAAAATAATTGTGTGAGAGGATAATATATGAGTCAGGAAATGAAAGATAAGGTGCTCGACAGTCCGTTAGTTGTACATAAGCAAACTGATGCTTCGTATCAGGAAACTGCTAACGAGGTTACTATGTGTGCAACTCATACTGACGAGGAAGCTGAAGATGTGCCAACATTACAGCGTCACCGTTTCAGAAAAGAAAAAAAGAAGAAAAAGTCACCGTTTATATTTTTGGCAATAATTGCAGTTTTAGTTGCAGTTTTTGCTGCCCTTGCGTATAACGGAATTATTCCTGTGGGCAATAAAGCCACTACCGAAAGCACTACTCAAAGGTCATATACCACTAAGGAAGAAAATAGTTTTGAGGGTATTATTACCATTAAATCCACATATATCTTTTTTGAGGGCAAAGAGGTTAACGGCTTAGAGGGTCTTGAAAAGAATATCAAATATTTGCCAAAGGGCACTAAATTTATTGTTCAAGACGAGAATGCAGACAGTAATTTTCTTAATTTTGAGGTGCTCTCCTTGCTTTCAAACTATAATATTGATTATGAGATAAAGCATATTGTTTCATCAGGACTGAAATCAAAATACGAAAAGTCGGAAGTACAGATAAAGCCAACCCAAAAAGCTGAAAATAATTCAGTAAAAGTGTCTGAATAGTAAGAAGGACTTATGGTTATCCATAAGTCCTTTTTACATATTAAGATAATAGTTTACTGCTAATTTGTCACATCTTTCGTTATACGGATGTCCGTTGTGTCCTTTGACCCAGTTAAATGTTATTTGGTGTACTTCAAGCAAAGGCAATAGCATTTCCCACAGATCAACATTAAGTGCAGGCTTTTTGTCTGCCTTTTTCCAACCGTTGCTTTTCCACGAATAAAGCCAACCCTTATTTATTGCGTCACAAACATATTTTGAATCAGTTGTAAGTACAACCTTGCATGGCTCCTTTAGCAACTTTAACGCCTCAATTACAGCAGTAAGCTCCATTCTGTTGTTGGTGGTGTTTTCCTCTCCACCGGATAGTTCCTTTTCGTGATTATTATAGACAAGTATTGCACCCCAACCACCTTTACCGGGGTTGCCGCTGCATGCTCCGTCAGTATAAATTTGTATTTTCTTCATTTTTACCTCATAAAAATTTTATATCACACATATTTTACCACTAAATTTGGCAATAATCAATATGAGAGTTTCAATATGAGAGTTATTGTTAATTTGCATTTTCATATTCTTTGTTTTACTTGACAATAGATTGATAATGTCTTATTATATTATTTAACTTATAATTGGTACGGAAAAAATATATATTAACGGAGGTTATTTAATGTCAAATCCAAATAGGTCAAACGGTAAGGTTGTTTACGGAAAACGGAATTCCGGTAAACGATATGTAACTTATCGAAAATCGCCTAACAAAAAGGCTCTTCAGCCACCAAAGCCAAAGGAGTCTGTTCGTATTGCATTTTTAGGTGGTATGAACGAAATAGGCAAAAATATGACTCTTTACGAATACGCCAACGATATGTTTATTGTTGATTGTGGCCTTGCATTTCCCAATGCAGATTTACCGGGTGTTGATCTTGTTATTCCCGATTTTTCATTCGTAGAGAAAAATGCTGACAAAATAAGAGGCGTTATCGTTACTCACGGTCACGAGGACCATATAGGCGGACTTGCATATTTGCTTAAAAAGGTTAATATCCCCATTTATGCAACAAAGCTGACCATAGGACTTATCCGTGGTAAATTCGAGGAGCACGGCTTACTTAACAGCGCAAAGCTTGTTGAAATAAAGCCCAGGGACAACATAACGCTTGGCAGCTTCAATATTGAGATGATTCATGTTAATCATTCAATTCCGGATGCAGTCGGTCTTGCAATAAGATGTCCTGCCGGCACAATTATTCAAACTGGCGACTTCAAGATTGATACTACTCCCGTTGACGGAGATATGATTGATTTAACTCGCTTTTGTGAATACGGCAAAAAAGGGGTTCTTGCTTTGCTCTCTGACTCAACTAACGCAGAGCGACCGGGCTACACTATGAGTGAAAAATCAGTGGGTGAGTCCTTTGAGCTTCTTTTTAGAAAGGCAAATAAAAGAAGAATTGTTGTTGCGACCTTTGCATCCAATATTCACAGAGTACAGCAGATTATTGATGTTGCACAGTCAAGAGGCAGAAAGGTTGCCGTTATCGGCAGAAGCCTTGAAAATCTTGTCAGCGTTGGCAGTGAGCTTGGTTACCTTAATGTGCCGGAGGGCTTGCTGATTGATATAAATTCAATAAAAAATTATCCTGATGACAAGCTTGTTATTATCACAACAGGCTCTCAGGGTGAGCCTATGTCTGCCCTTACAAAAATGGCATTTGGTGAGCACAGAAAGGTTAGCCTTACACCGAATGATTATGTTATTATTTCTGCAACTCCTATTCCGGGTAATGAAAAAATGGTGGGCAATGTTGTTAATGAGCTTATGAAGCGCTCCATTGAGGTTATATACGAGAGGATGTACGAGGTTCATGTTTCGGGACACGCCTGTCAGGAGGAGCTTAAGCTTATGATGGGTCTGGTTAAGCCAAAGTATTTTATCCCTGTTCACGGAGAACAAAAGCATTTACAAAAGCACGCAGGTCTTGCCATTGCAATGGGTATTAAGCAGGATAACATTTATATAGGTAATATCGGCGACAGAGTAGAGCTTTCAGCAGACGAAATGAAGCTTGTTGACAAGGTACCTGCCGGTGAGGTTTATGTTGACGGTATCGGTGTTGGCGATGTTGGTAATATTGTTCTTAACGACAGAAAGCATTTGTCGGAGGACGGAATTATTATCGTTGTTGCTACTATTGATAGTGTTAGTGGTAGTGTAGTAAGCGGTCCCGATATTGTATCAAGAGGCTTTGTTTATGTTAAGGAAAATGAATCCTTAATGAACAGTGCAAGAGATTTGGCTTGCAGAGTTATTGATGAAAGCTATGATAGCAGGTATCACGACTGGAACAGTGTTAAAACAAGACTTCGTGACGAGCTTTCCCGTATGATGTACGAAAAGACAAAAAGAAGTCCAATGATTTTACCTATTTTGATGGAAATATAGGAGGATAATAATTATGAAGGTAATTCTTAAACAGGATGTTAAAAGCCTTGGTAAAAAGGGAGAGCTTGTTAACGCATCTGATGGATATGCAAGAAATTTCCTTTTCCCAAAGGGATTGGCGATAGAGGCAAATGCTTCTGCCATGAATGATTTTAACAATAAAGAATCTGCAAAAAAATTCCATAAGGCAGAGGAAATTAAGGCTGCACAGCAGCTGGCTGATAAGCTTGAGGGTAAAACATTTTGCCTTAAGGCAAAGGCAGGTGCTAACGGAAAGCTTTTCGGCTCTATAACCTCAAAAGATGTGGCAGCAGAGATTAAAAAGACCTTGAGCGTTGATATTGATAAAAGAAAAATCAATATGGAGGATGTTAAGGCATTCGGTACAGTTCAGGCTGAAATCAAAGTGTATCAGGGCATCAGTGCAAAGGTATTTGTGCAGGTGTCGGAGGCTTAAGGTATGGCTGATGTTAATTTAATGGGTGGGACAATGCCCTTCAATCTTGATGCCGAGCAATCTGTTATCGGTAGTATTCTTATGAACTCCGACTGTATGGAGGAAGCCGTTGCAGAATTAACAGCCGATAGCTTTTATTTGCCACAGCATAAGGCAATATTCGGTGCAATGATGCTGATGTACTCAAAATCAAAGGCTATTGACCCTGTTGTTCTTGTTGATACCTTAACTAAAACAGGCAAGTATGATACAGCAGGTGGCAGAGATTATCTTATTCAGCTCCAGCAATCAGTGCCGTCAACAGTTAATGTTGGTGAATATATTAAGATTGTTAAGGAGCAATATTATCTTCGCACTCTTATAGATATATCCAACACGATTATTGAGCAGGCTACCGGTGGTGAGGCTGACGCATCCGTTATCTTGGATAATGCCGAGCAAATGATTTATAATGTTCGTCAAGGCAAGGAGAAGAACGGACCTACAAAAATCAGCGAGGTTATTGTTAACGATGTATATAATAAGCTCACCTTAATCACCGGTGAAGAGAAAGAAAAATACAAGGGTATTCCGTCAGGCTTTGGTATGCTTGACAAATACTTAACAGGACTTAATAAATCAGATTTAATACTTATCGGTGCCCGTCCGGCTATGGGTAAAACAAGCTTTGCACTTAACCTTGCACAGAATATTTCAATGAATGCAGGCAAGAAGTGTGTTGTTTTCAGTCTTGAGATGACAAAGGCTCAGCTTGCTGAAAGAATGTTATCTTCACAGGCAGGTGTTGAATCTCAAAAGCTCAAAACAGGCGAGCTTACTAACGAGGAGTGGGTTCGACTGGGTAATGCTGCCGGTCAGTTTAACGATGTTGAATTGTATCTTGATGATACTTCGGCAATTACCGTGCCTGAAATTAAATCAAGATTACGCAGAATGAAAAATGTGGATGCTGTTATTATCGACTATTTAGGTCTTATTTCATCTGCCGGTAAAAAGGAAAACCGTGTTCAAGAGGTTTCCGAAATTACAAGGCAGCTTAAGATGATGGCAAAGGATTTGAATATTCCTGTTATTTGCTGTGCCCAGCTTTCTCGTGGTACAGAGGGTCACGGTAAAAATCATAAGCCACAGCTTTCTGACTTGCGTGAATCAGGCTCTATTGAGCAGGATGCAGATATTGTTCTTTTCCTATACCGTGAGGATTACTATCGCAATGAGGTTGACGAGGACAAGCAGGACGATATTGACGCTAATAAAACAGAGCTAATTGTTGCTAAAAACCGTCACGGTGCAACAGGCTCTATTGAAATGACATTTGATA
>CAMFYM010000021.1 GCA_946002045.1 uncultured Clostridia bacterium
TGTAAGGCAATACATATTGGCATGGACACCTGCGTCTGTTCTGCTGCATCCAACCACATCAAGTCTTTTTAAAAAGACTTTTTCAACGGCATTTTGAAAAACCTCCTGCACTGACAGGGCATTTTTTTGCACCTGCCAGCCGTGGTAATTACTGCCGTCATACTGAATAGTTAAAAGTAAATTCCTCATAATTCTATAACAACAAAATGGTTAATCAATATAATGCACACAAAGAATATTACCACAAATGCAAGTGCAAGATAATCTCTTGGTGCAAGCTTCATCACCTTCATTTTTGTTCTGCCCTCGCCACCACGGTAGCACCTGCACTCCATTGCATAGGCAAGCTCACCTGCTCGTCTGAAGGAGGAAACAAAAAGAGGGATAAGTACGGGAATAAGTGCCTTTGCTCTTTGAATAAGATTGCCCGAATCCAAATTAGCGCCCCTTGATTTTTGAGCAGACATAATCTTATCTATCTCCTCAATCAAGGTTGGGATAAAGCGCAGTGCAATAGTCATAGTCATTGCGATTGAATGAACATCTACCTTTACATATGTTAACGGCTTGAGCAATCGCTCAATAGCGTCTGTTAACGCTGTGGGAGAGGTAGTATATGTCAAAAGTGAGCTAACCACAACAAGCGAAACTATACGAATTGCCATAAACAATGCAGTTTCAATACCGTTGGCAGTAATCTTGATTCTGCCTAACTGGACAAGTGGCTCGCCACTGCCGTAAAACAAATTCAAAACAGATGTCAAAATAATAATAAACACAAGTGGCTTTAAGCTTTTAAGCACAGTTTTAATTGGGATTTTTGATGCAAAAACAAGTGAAAATGCAACAATGATTACTGCTGAAAGTGAAACAATATTCCTGCAAATAAAAACCGAAACGACTAAAAGCAGAGTTAATATAATCTTCATCCTTGCATCCATTTTGTGCACAAAGGATTTACCCGGAAAATACTGACCTATTGTAATATCGGTTATCATAAATCAGCACCTCCTGCCAATAATCTGTTTATTTCTGCAACGCCCTGCTCCACTGTGTAGATATTAGTTTTGCAATCAACACCCTTTGCTTTAAGCTTAAGGAAAATATCTGTAATCTCCGGCACATTAAGTCCCATTCCCTTAAGCTCGTCTGCGTGAGAATAAACCTCGTCAACAGTACCGTACATAGCAAGCTTGCCCTTATTCATTACAAGAACTCTTTGGCAAATCTTTGCCACATCCTCCATTGAGTGAGAGACAAGGATAACGGTATTACCCATTTTCTGCTGATAATCGGATATAAGTTTAAGTATTATATCTCTGCCCCTCGGGTCAAGACCTGCACAAGGCTCATCAAGAATAAGTACCTTTGGCTCCATTGCAATAATTGATGCAATGGCAACACGCCTTTTTTGACCACCTGATAGGTCGAAGGGCGATTTATCCATCAAATCCATACTAATGCCCACAAACTGTGCACTTTGCTTAATTCGTCGGTCAATTTCCTTTTCGTCAAGTCCCATTTGCTTTGGACCGAAGCCGATTTCCTTATAAACCGTTTCCTCAAAAATCTGATATTCGGGATACTGAAAGCAAAGACCTACTGCAAATCGCACCTGCCTGATATTACCCTTATTCTCCTTTGACCAAATATCCTTATCATCAACAAAAACCTTGCCCTCATGTGGCTGAAGCAAGCCGTTAAGATGCTGAATTAAGGTTGATTTGCCTGAGCCTGTATGACCGATAATACCGATTAAGTCACCTTGATTGGCAGAAAAAGAAACATCATCAATGGCTGCAGTTTCAAACGGCGTACCGACGCTGTAAAGATATTTTAAATTTTCACAGACAAGATATGCCATTATACCTTCTCCAACCTTTCATACAAAAAATCTACGCAATCATCTGCGTTAAGCACTGCTTTTTCGCTATCTATATTGAGGCGATGAACAAGCTCTGTTGACTGTGGCACATCAAGACCCAAAGCCTTTATTTCATCAACCTGTGAAAAGACACCTTGAGGAGTGTCGTCCATTTTTATTTCGCCGTTATCAATAACAACTACACGGTCAGCCTGAACAGCCTCGTCCATATAGTGCGTAATAAGTACTATTGTAATGCCGTCCTCTTTATTTAGCTTTTTAACTGTTTCAAGTACCTCTCTCCTACCACTTGGGTCAAGCATTGCAGTAGGCTCATCAAGAACAATACACTGTGGCTTCATTGCAATAATTCCTGCTATTGCCACACGCTGCTTTTGACCACCGGAAAGCTTTGTGGGTGCCTTTTCCCTGTAATCGTACATACCCACAGCCTTTAGCGCATCGTCAACTCTGCGTCTGCATTCCTCAGGGGGAAAGCCTAAATTCTCTACGCCGAATGCCACATCCTCCTCAACTATTGATGAAACAATTTGATTGTCCGGATTTTGGAACACCATACCAACCTTTTTTCTGATTTCAAAAATAGAATCGTCCTGCGTCGCTATCTGACCGTCAACCACAACCTGTCCGTTTTTTGCAAACAAAATACCGTTAGTCAGCTTTGCGATAGTAGATTTGCCGGAGCCGTTGTGACCGAGAATTGCCACAAACGAGCCCTTTTCAATATTTAGATTTAAGCCCTCAAGAACCTTGACCTCTCGTGACTGATTGCTGTTACCGTCAATTTCCTCATCAATAATATAGGAGAAGTCAACATCTTTAAATTCAATTAAGTTCATTAAAATTATTCCTTTGTCCAAATTGCAGATGACCCACAGGGCAACACCTGATTGTTTGATGAAACAGGCAGTCCGATTTCGTCGGCATTGACCACACCACCAAAATCCTTTGTAATAACATCGTCTAATATGTATTTCATTACAGAGGCTGAAAGACCTGTTGTGTAAGAATTAAGCAGCACCATAATAGGATTATCGGAAAGGAGCTGTACCACAAGCCTTACAAAATCATAAATGCTATCCTCAAGACGCCAAACCTCACCCTTTGGTCCTCTGCCATAGCTGGGTGGGTCAAGGATAATAATATCATACTTATTACCACGCCTAATTTCTCTTTGAACAAATTTGATGCAATCATCAACTATCCAGCGTACATTTTCCTCCTCGACGCCGGAGAGCTTTGCATTTTCCTTTGCCCACTGCACCATACCCTTTGATGCATCTACATGAACAACCTGTGCTCCCTCCTTTAAGCAGGCAACGGTAGCACCACCTGTATAGGCAAAAAGATTAAGCACCTTAACATCATCTCTGCCGGACTCTCTAATCAGCTGCCTTGTGTAATCCCAGTTGACTGCCTGCTCGGGGAAAAGACCTGTATGCTTAAAGCCCATTGTTTTAATGCTAAAGGTTAAATCCTTATATCTAACCTGCCAAGCCTCAGGAATACGCTTATACATCTGCCACTTGCCACCACCTGTTTTGGAGCGAACATATCTTGCACATGCCTGATTCCACAATCTTTTGTTTTTCTCACTTTTCCATATAACCTGTGGGTCGGGACGAACAAGAATTTCTCTTGTCCATCTCTCCAGCTTCTCTCCACAGGAGCAGTCGATTAGCTCGTAATCCTTCCAATCCGTTGTATATCTCATTTGTTAAATCCTAACTTTTTTATTATGACAGACGCTGCCTAACAACATCTGCTATTGAATTACCAAGTCTTGTAATTTGGTCAATATCCTCACCCTCAAGCATTACACGAACAAGTGGCTCTGTGCCACTGACACGAACAAGCACCCTGCCGTTGCCTGAAAGCTCCATTTCTGCCTCCTGTACGGCAGAAATAATATATTCATCATTATTATATTTTTGCTTACCCTGTGGTGTAACAACAACATTTATCAGCACCTGAGGATAAACCGTCATTATTTTAGCAAGCTGTGAAAGCCTTTTGCCTGACTTAACAACAGCTCCTATAAGCTGAACACCTGAAAGCTCACCGTCACCGGTGGTTGCGTAATCAAGAAAGATAATATGACCACTTTGCTCTCCACCAATGTTATAGCCGTTCTTAAGCATCCTTTCAAGAACATATCTGTCACCCACTGCTGTTTTTGCACAGTTAATGTCATTTTCTTTACAGAATTTGAAAAAGCCCATATTGCTCATAACTGTAACAACGGCAGTATTCTTTTTGAGCCTATCCTCATTTTTCATCATCATTGAGCAAATTGCAATAATCCTGTCACCGTCAACAAGCTCACCGTTTTCGTCAACGGCTAACATCCTGTCTGCATCACCGTCAAAGGCAAGGCCTAAATCAAGACCTGCATCCTTAACAAATTTCATAAGCTCCTGTGGATGAGTTGAGCCACAGCCGTCATTTATATTAACACCGTCGGGTGTATCAAAAAGCATTAAGCACCTTGCACCAAGGCGAGCAAAAATTTCCTTTGCACAAACAGATGCACTGCCATTAGCACAATCAAGTGCAATGGAAAGTCCGTCAAAGCGTACTGCTGCTGTGGAAACAACATGGTCAATATAGTCATTAACAGCAGTTTTACAAAAGGCTCTGTTGCCAACATCGCCACCTGTTTTAACAGGAATATCTTGGGAATTATTAAGAATAATATCCTCAATCTCTTCCTCTATTTCGTCATCAAGCTTATAGCCTGATTTTTGGAAGATTTTAATGCCGTTGTACTCACAGGGGTTGTGGGAGGCTGAAATCATAACACCTGCCTCGCATCCGTATTTGCCTACAAGATAAGCAACGGCAGGAGTAGGCACAACACCTACGGAAAGAACATTGCATCCCACAGATGTAAGTCCTGCTGTTAATGCTGCCTCCAGCATATCGCCCGATGCTCTTGTATCCTTGCCGATTAAGACTGTTGGCTTATTTGAGCTGCTTTCCTCAAGCAGCACCATAGCTGCTGCTCTGCCTATTTGTAAGGCAAGCTCAACCGTTAAATCCTCATTAGCAATTCCTCTTACACCATCAGTACCGAACAATCTGCCCACTATGACAACAACTCCTTAATAATTAAATGTCGGTTTTATAACAAGCTTTGCTGTCCCTCCTGCTCAAAGCCTAAATGCCTGTAAGCAAGAGCAGTTGCACACCTGCCACGAGGTGTTCTTGACAAAAAGCCTATTTGCATAAGATACGGCTCATAAACATCCTCTATTGTAACAGCCTCCTCGCCTATTGCAGCTGCAATAGTTTCAAGACCTACGGGTCCACCATTGTAATTCTTAATCATAGTAGTCAACAAAACTCGGTCGATATTATCAAGACCCAGCTCATCAATCTCCATCCTGCCCAGAGCATCTACCGATGCCTCCTTACTGATAACGCCGTCATACTTAACCTGAGCAAAATCACGACTGCGCTTAAGCAATCTGTTGGCAATACGTGGAGTACCACGAGAGCGTGAGGCAATCTCTGCTGCTCCGTCCTCATCAATAGGAATATTAAGAATACCTGCACTTCTTTTAACAATAGTTGAAAGCTGTGAATTTGAATACATTTCCAGCCTAAAGATAACACCAAACCTGTCACGAAGCGGTGCCGAAAGCTGACCTGCCCTTGTGGTTGCACCAATAAGCGTAAATCTTGGTAAATCAAGTCTTATTGAACGGGCTGACGGTCCTTTACCGATGATAATATCAAGTGCTCCGTCCTCCATTGCAGGATAAAGCACCTCCTCAACCTGACGGTTAAGACGATGAATTTCATCAATAAACAGCACATCACCCTCCTGAAGATTGGTAAGGAGCGCTGCTAAATCGCCCTGCTTTTCTATGGCAGGACCACTTGTTACTCGAATGTTTACACCCATTTCGTTGGCAATAATGCCTGCAAGAGTAGTTTTACCAAGACCGGGAGGTCCATACAATAAAACATGATCAAGAGCCTCACCTCTGCCTCTTGCTGCCTCAATATATATTTTCAAATTCTCCTTAACCTTATCCTGACCTATATATTCGTCAAGATATTTCGGTCTTAAGGAATTTTCTATATCATTATCCTCAGGAGTGAAATCAGATGTGATAATTCTGTTTTCAAAATCCATTTCTGTTTCCTGCATAGCTTACCTCCTATAAATTTTTAGCAAGCTGCTTTAAGCCCTGCCTAATCATCTCGTCAACTGAAAGTGACTTATCCATACTGCCTACCACAACAGCTGCATCCGATTGTGAATATCCAAGGGCAACTAAAGCCTCAACAGCCTCTGCAGTGTTGCTGCTTTGTGATACGGTGGAGGCACTGATAACTGCCTGCGAAGCCTCCGGTGTGGCAATTACTCCCATTTTATCCTTAAGCTCCAGGACTACTCTTTGGGCTGTTTTTTGCCCAACGCCCTGCGCCTTTGTTATTGCCTTTGAGTCGCCTGACGCAATACAAAGTGCAAGTCTGTCCGGTGAAAGCTCCGACAATATTGCAACGGCAGCCTTTGGTCCTACACCTGACACAGAAATAAGCAGCTTGAAAAACTCAAGCTCTGTTAAGGTTGCAAATCCATACAAGTCCATTGCGTCCTCACGAACTGCAAGATATGTATAAACATTAACCTCGTCGCCGATTTTGCCAACCTCTTTAACGGTATTCAAGGATGTGAAGCACTTAAAGCCTATGCCGCCACATTCGACTACAATATAATTTACTTCGCTGACTGTAAGCCTGCCTTTAACATTATATAACATAAATTCACCTAATTTCCTTTATTGAGCCTATAAGAGATCCACTGCAATGTCCGTGGCATATTGCCATTGCCAAGGCGTCTGCCGTGTCATCCGGCTTTGGTATTTTTTCAAGATTAAGAATAACACGAGTCATTTCCTGAACCTGCTTCTTTTCAGCCCTGCCATAGCCCACAACAGACTGCTTAACCTGAAGTGGAGTATATTCAAAAATATCAACATTATAGTTTTGTGCAGAAAGAGTAATAACACCCCTTGCCTGTGCCACATCAATAACTGTTTTTGCGTTGTTATTATAAAACAGCTTTTCCATACTCATAACATCAGGCTTATACTTTTCAAAAATATAGCACATATCGTTATAAATCGTTTGCAGCCTTAAAGGAAACGGAGTATGGGCATCGGTAGTTATTGCACCGTAGCCTAATACCCTAAACTTATTTGCAGTATATTCAAGCACACCCCATCCCACGATTGCATAACCCGGGTCGATACCAAGAATAATCATACACACTTCTCCACAGTATATTTAGATAATTATATCACGATATTATGTAATATGCAATATATAATATATAAATTATATTGAAAAACAAAAAACGAGCAGGCATAAATCCTACTCGTTATGATTTGAGAAAATGAACAAACTTTTCAAGCTCTGTTAAATTGAAGGTGTAGCTGTTGGAATCTGTGTTTGGAATATAATAGCGTGAGCAAACCTCGCCGTTAAGAACGGTAAAGGACTGCTTTAAGGTTGAAACCATATAGTCGGCACACTGTCTTGAATTTGAACCACTGACAATAACAATTCCTACCCTTTTATGCTTTGATATAGGAGGGTTGGCACCACGCTTAAACCTTGCACTGTAATAGCGTTGAAAACGGTCAATAATCGCCTTTAACGGTGCAGGAAAGAAGTTGTTATAAATAGGTGTAAAAAAGGCGATATAGTCTGCCTCCTCAAAATCCTCAAAGAACAAATCCAAATCCTTTTTTGAGCAACCGTCGTGATACTCGCAATACCTGCAATCATTGCAGGGTGCAGGAGCCATTTTGTAGGTATCATACTGCTTTATATCGCAATCGAGAAAATATTTTTTTACTTGATTGAGTACTTCGTTAGACACGCCGTTCTCTCTTGGAGAGCCGTTAATAATTAACATTTTTTTCATCTAATCACCACTTCAATTTATTATATCACAAAAATATATTGTTTTAAAGAGCAAAATATGATATAAAGATATTTATACAGAAAAAGAGGTTTTGTATATGATTAACAGAGCAATAGACAAATATGTAGAAAAAAGAAATCTTAAAGGAGAGGCAAAGCGTGAAAGGTTAGGCATATTAAGTGGTATTATCGGCATTATATGCAACCTGACCTTATGCACGGTGAAATTCCTTGTGGGGTCCCTTACAGGCTCCGTTTCTATTACAGCAGACGCAGTTAACAACCTGTCCGACGCAGGGTCAAGCATTGTTACAATCGCAGGCACAAAGCTTGCCAACAAGCCTGTGGACAGAGAGCACCCCTTTGGTCACGGCAGACTTGAATACATATCTGCACTTATCGTGTCCTTTTTCATTTTTCTTATGGGGTTTGAGCTGGCAAAAAGCTCAATACAAAAAATCATTCATCCTGAAAATGTAAAATTTAATATTTGGTACATTGTTGTTCTTGCTATTGCAATACTTGTTAAGCTGTTTATGGCGTACTACAACAATATTTTTTATAAAAAAACAGATAACATCAGCCTTAAAGCAGTTAGACAGGACAGTCTTAACGACTGCTTTGCAACTCTTGCAACTATCGTGGCATTGATAATTGCACACTTTACCCCATTCAAGAGAGCAGACGGAATAATCGGTCTTATTGTTGCAATTATAATTTTCCTTGCCGGTGTTGATATTATCAAGGATATTTTGGGTAAGCTTCTTGGTCAGCCACCGTCAGAGGAGTTGGTTAAGAGCATTGAGAAAATAGTTACTGAAAACGAGCAAATTATCGGTATTCACGACTTAATTGTGCACGATTACGGACCCGGCAGAATAATTGCTTCTGCCCATGCAGAGGTTCCCTCCACAGCAGATATAGTTGAAATTCACGATATTATTGACAATATTGAAAAAAAGATTGAAAAAGAGTTAAAAATAGTTATGTGCATCCATATGGACCCTATTGTTGTTAACGACGAGGAGGTTGACAAATACAAAAGCCTAACTGAAAATATTTTAAAATCAATTAACGAGGATTACAATTTTCACGATTTTAAAATGGTGAAGGGTCCCACCCACACTAACCTGATATTTGACCTTGTTGTTCCATATGATAAAAGCAAAAGCAATACTCAAATACTAAATGATGTTAAAGAAAAATTCAAGGAAGCAGACGAAACAATCAATCTTGTGGTAACTGTTGAACACTCTTATGTATAATAAAAGCTGTGAGCATTAACGCTCACAGCTTTTATTATTTATTGATCTTATAATTAACGCCGTTTTCCTCACACCAGTCAATGACCTTTTGAAGTACATACTCCTCTTCAAAGGCATCAAAGCCTGAAGAAATATCCTTATATGCGTTAAAATATTTCCAAAAGACCTCCACACAGTCGTATGATGAAAGTCCGTCAAATTTTGCCGAAACCTTTGGGTTATTGATATGCTTAATGTAAGCTCTGATTACCTCCTCGTTGCTGATGGTAAGAAACGGAATATATCCAAGCTCCACATTTTTTGCATAGTCATCACAAGGAAGCTCGCTAAACTTGCAGATAGAATAATTAGCTCTGCAAAACCAATACTCTGTTGTTGAGCCCCAAGCATATCTTAAATTTTCCTGAGATAAAATTAGTTGCATTGTTGTCCTCTTATTTCCCGATTGAATTCATCAATCCACCGTTTTTAATGATATTTTGGATAAATTCAGGGAAGGGCTGTGCCTTATAAGTTTTTCCTGTGGTGCAATTTGTGATTACACCACTGTCAAAATCAACCTCAACCTCATCACCGTCTTTAATATCCCTTGCAGCCTCGTCGCACTCAAGGATTGCAAGACCGATATTGATTGCGTTACGATAAAATATACGGGCAAAGGTTGACGCAATAACGCAGGAAATGCCTGACGCCTTAATTGCAATAGGAGCGTGCTCACGAGAGGATCCACAGCCAAAATTAGCCTCGGCAACCATAATGTCGCCCTTCTTTACCTTATTAACAAAATCGGCATCTATATCCTCCATACAGTGAGATGCTAACCAAGCCTCGTCACTCTTATTGAGATAACGGGCAGGAATAATAACATCGGTATCAACATTATCGCCGAATTTATGTACTGAGCCTTTTGCTTTCATCATCGTTCCTCCTTTTACCTTTATGCTCTTGGGTCTGCAATATAGCCTGCCACAGCAGATGCTGCTGCTACTGCAGGTGATGCAAGATAGATTTCTGATTTTGTATGACCCATTCTGCCTACAAAGTTACGATTTGATGTGGATACTGCCCTTTCGCCTGAGGCAAGAATACCCATATGACCTCCAAGGCATGGACCACATGTTGGAGTCGAAACAATAGCACCTGCCTGAATGAAAATCTCAGCAAGTCCCTCTTTTATGCACTGAAGATAAATATTCTGCGTTGCAGGAATTATGATACAACGAACGCCGTTAGCCACCTTTTTGTCCTTAAGGATTGACGCAGCAATACGCATATCCTCAAGACGACCGTTAGTACAGGAGCCGATAACAACCTGGTCAATTTCAATTTTATCGAGTTCATCAACAGCCTTTGTATTCTCCGGCAGGTGTGGACAGGCAACAGTTGGCTTAAGTGTACTCAAGTCAATCTCAACCACGCTGTCATATTCAGCATCATCGTCTGCCTCATAAACAGTATATTCTCTCTCGCTTCTTCCGTTAACATATTCAAGTGTAATATCATCAACAGGAAAAATACCGTTCTTTGCACCACACTCAATAGCCATATTTGAAATACAAAGACGGTCGTCCATAGAAAGCTCCTTAACACCGTCACCTGCAAATTCCAATGACTTATAAAGTGCACCGTCAACACCAATCATACCGATAAGGTGAAGTACAACATCCTTACCACTGATAAACGGTGCTTTCTTACCCTTAATAACAACCTTAATAGCAGAAGGCACCTTGAACCAAGCCTTGCCTGTTGCCATACCTGCTGCCATATCTGTTGAGCCAACGCCGGTTGAAAAAGCACCTAATGCACCGTAAGTGCAGGTGTGTGAATCGGCACCGATAATGCAATCGCCACATGTTACAACGCCCTGCTCCGGCAAAAGTGCGTGCTCGATACCCATATTGCCTACATCATAGTAGTGTGTTATATCGTTCTTTTTAGCAAATTCTCTAACCTGCTTACAGTTCTCTGCCGACTGAATATCCTTGTTTGGAGTAAAGTGGTCCATTACAAGAGAAATTCTTGTTTTGTCAAAAACAGAGGTTTTGCCAAACTTATTCATTTCATTGATAGCAACGGGAGATGTTACATCGTTACCAAGCACCATATCCAAATTTGCCTCAATAAGCTGACCTGCTACTACGCTGTCAAGACCTGCGTGAGCAGCAAGAATTTTTTGGGTCATTGTCATTCCCATAATATCACCTGCTTCTATATTTTCTAATTGATTGAATTAAACATCCTCGGTAAACGAGCCTTCTCCTCTTTCAAGGGAGGTAACACCGGTACGAGCAAGCTCTACTATTTCAAAATTCTTTTCAATTTCTTCAACAAACTCGTCAATTGCACTGCCCTCACCTGTAAACTCAAGTGTTATTGTTGTCATTGAAACATCAAGAACACGAGCACCGTAACGGATGTTAAAGGACAGCAGTGCATTTTTTTGCTCAATACCTTGTGCGTGCACCTTAATAAGCAAAAGCTCTGATGAAACTGATTTTTCAGGCTTAAGCTCTGCCACCTTTTTTACTATCTCAAGCTTTAAAAGCTGCTGCTTAATTTGTCTGAAATTCTCAGGCTCTGTATATGTTTCAACTGTCATTCTTGAAAAAGCAGGGTCCTCTGTTTCACTTACTGTAAGTGAGCTGATGTTATAGCTCCTTCTTGAAAAAAGACTTGCTACACGCTGAAGTACGCCGCTTTCGTTATCAACAAGAACAGACAATACTAATTTTTCCTTCACTATAAACGCCCTCCTTAATTAAACTTCTCGATAATATCCGTATGTGCTCCACCGGGTGGAATCATCGGCAGAACATTTGAATCGGGAGAAATTCTGCAATCAACAAGCACAGGACCTTCGTAGGCTAATGCCTCTTTAACAACAGCGTCAATATCATCATTTGTGTTTATCCTTAAGCCCTTAACACCGAATGCCTCGGCAACCTTTACAAAATCAGTTGCACGATGTGGGTCTGTGTCGGAAAAGCGACGCTGATAAAACAGCTTCTGCCACTGACGAACCATGCCCAAAACAGTATTGTTCATAATGAACATTTTTACCGGTACATTGTATGATGCCATTGTAGCAAGCTCTGATAGGTTCATATGGAATCCACCGTCACCTGCAAACATAATAACCTGCTTATCGGGACAGCCTAACTGACCACCGATAGCTGCACCCATTGAATAACCCATTGTGCCTAAGCCACCTGATGAAAGGAAGGTTTTTGGCTGCTTGAATTTATAAAATTGTGCTGCCCAAAGCTGATGCTGACCTACATCTGTAACAACAATAGCGTCATCATCAGTGGCTTCATCAATTTTTTCAATGAGAGTTTGGGGATTAACATAATCACCGATTTGTATTTGAACAAACGGCTTTTTATACTTTTCAATTTCTGCCTTCCATTTGCTGTGGTCAAGCTGCTCCACCTCGGCAGTAAGCTGTGGGATAAGCTGCGCCAAATCACCTCTAAGGTGATAATTTGATACTATGTTCTTATCCATTTCAGCAGCGTCAATGTCTATATGTAAAATCTCTGCATTTGGAGCAAACCTCCTTCTGTTACCGGCAACACGGTCGGAAAATCTTGCACCGGCAACAATCAACACATCGCAATCATGTGCTGCCTTGTTTGCTTCAAAATGGCCGTGCATACCAATAAGCCCTATATGAAGTGGATGTCCGTTAGGGAAAGAGCCAAGACCCATTAAGGAAGATACAACAGGTGCGTCAATCTTTTCTGCAAAGGTAACTAATGCCTCCCCTACTCCTGAAAGTACTGCGCCACCACCTGCATAAATCAACGGCTTTTTGGCTTTGCTAATAAGCTCAACTGCTCTATCAAAGCATTTATTCTTTGGGTGAATAGGCTCATCAGGTACCTGTGCAGGCTCGCTGACATATTCGCATTCAGCTGCAGTAATATCCTTTGGAATATCTACAAGAACAGGACCCTTTCTGCCACTCATTGCAATCTTAAAGGCACGCCTAATGGTTGAGGCAAGCTCATCAATAGATTTAACCTGAAAATTATGCTTTGTGATAGGCATTGTTATGCCACAGATGTCTACCTCCTGGAAGGAATCTCTGCCTAAGCCGGATGTGGCATAATTACATGTTATTGCAACAACAGGGATTGAATCCATATATGCAGTGGCAATACCTGTTACAAGGTTAGTGGAGCCGGGACCCGATGTGGCAAAGCATACACCTACCTTACCGGTTGCTCTGCTGTAACCGTCTGCTGCATGGGCTGCACCCTGCTCGTGAGCAGTAAGCACATGGTTAAAGGTATCGCCGTATTTGTAAAGCTCATCAAATATATTCAATATTGTTCCACCGGGGTATCCGAAAATTGTATCTACACCCTGTTCCTTAAGAACTTCAAGAACTATCTGTGAACCGTTAAGTTTCATTTTCATCTCTCCCTACTTAACTCAAAAAAATGTTATTAAATATATTATATTATTTATTTCGCAATGTCAATAGCAAATAGAAGTAAATTCCACTTGTAAATGGTAAAATTTTGTTATATAATGAACAGGATTGAAATTCAACTTTAAGGAGATAAAATAATGAAGCTTGGTATTGTTGGTTTGCCTAATGTTGGTAAAAGCACATTATTTAACGCTATTACAAATGCCGGTGCTCAAAGTGCTAACTACCCTTTTTGCACAATTGAGCCTAATGTAGGTATGGTTTGCGTTCCCGACGAAAGACTTGATAAGCTTGCTGAAATGTATCAGCCTGATAAATTTACACCTGCTACAATCGAGTTTGTAGATATTGCAGGGCTTGTTAAGGGTGCTGCTCAGGGTGAAGGATTAGGCAACAAATTTTTATCACATATTCGTGAGGTTGATGCAATTATCCATGTGGTTCGTTGCTTTGAAAATGACGATATTACCCATGTAGATGGCAGTATTGACCCTGCAAGAGATATTGAAACAATTAACCTGGAGCTTATTTTGTCCGACCTCGATATTCTTACAAGAAGAATTGACTCCCGCAAAAAGGCAATGAAGGGTGACAAAACTTTAGCGTCTGAGGTAGAATTCCTTGAAAGACTCCAAGGAGAAATGGAGCAGGGAAAAACTGCCAGAAGCATTGAGATAACAGAGGACGAAAAGGAATACCTCAAGGATGTTTCACTACTGACAATTAAGCCTGTAATCTATGCCTGCAATATGGGTGAGGACGATTTTGCCAATGGAATTGAGAATAACAAATTCTTTGGCATAGTTGAAGAAATTGCTAAAGCAGAGGGTGCAGAAACCTTGCCTATTTGTGCAGAAATGGAGGCTGAAATAGCTCAGCTTGATGACGAGGAAAAGCAAATGTTCCTTGCAGATATGGGGCTTGAAAAGAGTGGTCTTGACAGACTGATTAAAAAGAGCTATTCGCTTCTCGGTCTTATTTCATATCTAACTGCCGGCAAACCTGAGGTTAGAGCTTGGACAATTAAGGTTGGCACAAAGGCTCCACAGGCTGCAGGTAAAATCCACACTGACTTTGAGCGTGGATTTATCAGGGCTGAGGTTGTTGCTTTTGATGATCTTATGGAGTGTGGCAGTATGACTGCTGCAAAGGAAAAGGGCCTTGTTCGCTCCGAGGGCAAGGATTATGTTATGAAGGACGGAGACATCGTTTTGTTTAGGTTCAATGTATAAAAATCAACAACTAAAATCCGAGTTCCTGTTGGACTCGGATTTTGTAATTTTTGAAAATATTTGAGCATTTTTAACAGTTTTTGAATATTTTGTTAAATATTTTTGTTGACTTTTATTTATTTTGTGATATTATTAAGATAAGGTGGGAGAGAATTATGTCAAAGTTTAATAAAAAGACAGATGACGAAATTCTTTCAAATGCACAATCCGGCAATAACAATCAAGTGGAAATTGCAATTAAAGAATACAGGCATTATGTTGAAGCAGTTGCATCAAGGTATAGTAATTCCCCATTGGAGCGTGAGGATATTATACAGGAGGGTATGATTGGCTTATTGGCTGCAATTAAATCCTACAATACCGGCAAAGGTGCAAGCTTTAAAACATATGCTAATATTTGCATTGACAACTCCATACAGACAGCACTTCGCAAATTCAACAGGCAAAAGGATATTCCTCTTCAAAATGTGGTTGAATATCAGGAGGAGGAGCTCCCCTTGCAAAGTGGATTTGACAGTGCTGAAGATATTGTTATTGCACAGGAAAGCGTTTCAATGTTGACTAAAGTTCTTCAGGATAACCTTTCAAATTTTGAAAACGAAGTCTTAAGACTGCACATTGTCGGTTGCAGCTACAATGAAATTGCCTTTAGATTAAGCAAAACACCCAAAGCAATTGACAATGCTTTACAACGTGTTCGGAGGAAGTTAAGTGGTATTTCTTTGTAACACAATCACCGACTGAAATTTTTATTTTATAAGGGGTAAAAAATTATGTTTGAAGACAAAACCTTAACCTGTAAGGACTGTGGCAACGATTTTGTATTCACTGCAGGAGAGCAGGAATTCTATGCTGAAAAGGGCTTTGTAAACGAGCCTCAAAGATGCAAGGAATGCCGTGACAAGAGGAAGGCTGCTGCAAGAGCTCCAAGAGAATTCCACGATGCAGTATGCGCTAATTGTGGCAAGGAATGTAAGGTGCCATTTGTTCCAAACGGCGAGCGTCCTGTATATTGCAGCGAATGCTTTGCCGAAATGAAGGAAGAAGGCTAAACAAACAAAAATGAGAGCTCGCTATTGAGCTCTCTATTTTTTTGAATTTTTTGCTTGACATATCATACTTTGTATGTTATATTATTTGAGCACCAAACGCAGAGGTATCGAAGTGGTCATAACGAGGCGGTCTTGAAAACCGTTTGTCCGAAAGGGCGCGTGGGTTCGAATCCCACCCTCTGCGCCAAGAAAAGGTCCCAAATTTGTCATAGACAAATTTGGGGCCTTTTCAATGAAATAAATCCCTTGCGGGATTTGTGAAATAATACTTCGTGTTATGAAATAGCTGACGCTATGAAATACGCTGTGGCGTATGAGGGATTTATTTTATTTCACATTTTGCCGCTAAGGCAAAATATTTCA
>CAMFYM010000022.1 GCA_946002045.1 uncultured Clostridia bacterium
GCAGACTGCAGTGTTGCCTCAATCTCGCTGATTGCAGTTTCAAGCTCGGAGATTGTAACAGACCTTTTTTCACAGGCACGGAGCATACCCTTAAGGATTTTGTTACGGTCAAACACCTCTCTGCTTTTATCCTTTTTTATAACAATAATAGGCACATCCTCAATAGTTTCATATGTGGTGAAGCGCTTGCTGCACTGCAAGCATTCACGGCGACGGCGTATTCTTTCGTTCTCGTCAGTAGGACGGGAATCAATTACCTTACTTTCTTCATAACCACAAAACGGACATCTCATTGGAAAATCCTCCCTTTCAGTATAAAGCAAGTATAACACAATATATAGTGAAATGCAAGTGTTTTTACTTTACAACAATATATTGATGAAATTATGACTTTTTTGAAATATGCACCTTGTTATTGTATAAAAACATCCAAACAGCCATTGCGCAGATAATGAAATACCCTACAAACGACCACAAGTCAGGCACCTGACCACCTAAGAAGAAGTACCCACTGATGGCTGTAAAAATCACATTTGAGTAATCATAAATAGAAATTTCTCTGCTTGGTGCAAAGGTGTATGCTGCTGTGATAGCAAACTGACCACCTGCTGCACAAACACCAACCATAATAAGATAAATCCACTGCTGCTTTGTCATTGGATGAAAATTGAAAATAAGGTACGGAGCAGTAGTTAAGCAGGAAAACAGTGAGAAAAAGAACACGGTAAACCTACCGTTTTCGCCCTTATTGCCCATATGTCTTACGCAGGTATAAGCGCCACCGGCACACACGCCACCGATAAATCCACAAACCGACGGCAATATTTGTGGGTTAGCCATTGTGGGCTTAATAACGAACATTGCACCCACAAAGGCAATACCTATTGCAATAGCCTGCTTTGGCTTGACCTTTTCCTTAAGAAAAATTGCAGAAAAAATCAGTGTAAAAAAGGGACTCATTTTGTTAAGGATTGCAGCATCGGCAGTTGAAGCCATTTTTGTTGTGGCGTAAAAGTTGCCCAGCACTCCCACAAGACCTGCCGTTGAACGAATCAAATGATACTTAAGGCAACCCTTTTGTGGCTTAAACTGCTCATGATTTTTCAGCAATGTAACAATGGCAATAAAAACTGCTACAAGATTTCTGAAAAACACCTTTTGAAAAACAGGAACATCACCTGAAAGGTTAATAAAGCTGCTCATACCACTAAAGCTCAAAGCAGATATTAAAATACAGATAATACCCTTTGTCCTATCACTTACCTTTGCCATAAGTCTTCCAAATAAACCTTACTTTCCTTCAATTCCTTAATTACATCATAGTTAGAGGAATAAATCTCTATTACGGCATCTCCCTGATAATTATTATTGTCGCAAATCTGCTTTAATCTTTTAAAATCAAAGCTCCCCTTACCGATTGGCAGGCAATCACCCTGCACACCGTTATCACTGATATGAAGGTGCCTGATGCTGCTTATAAATTCGTTAAGGAATGTAAATGTATCCTCCCCTGCACGAACTGTTTGCTTAATATCAAACACCATATTAAAGTCATCGCCCAGAGCATTTCTCATTTTTTTACAAAACTCTATGGATTGACTTTTAAATCTATTTACATTTTCTTGGCAGACAGTAACTCCCTCTGACCTGCCGATTTCAACAAGAGTCTTAAATCTTTCAAAATACCTTTCGTTAGGAATTGGTATTTTGGGCATAGCAACGGCACCGTGAATAACAACATATTTTGCACCCACGATTGCTGCTGCATGGCATGTTTCACGATATATGCCGATAAAATCATCAAATCGTCTTTTGTAATCACCGAAGATACAGGTTGACTCCAAAAAGCTTGAAAACGGATGAACGGAAATAATATCGACACTGTCGTTATCTGCTATTGCTTTTAATTCTTTAGCAAAGCTCTCCTTAAGCTCGCAGGGTGCATTCATAAACACCTCTGCCTTTTTAAAGCCTAATTGGCACACCTGTTTTAATGCCTGCTCCGTTTCCATTGGATAAAAGCAGGCTGTTGAAGCACCTATTTCCATTATCCTAACAGCTTCTCTACACAAGCAAGACGAACACAGATACAAAGGAGCTCTGCTGCCACATCAAGCTCATTAACAGGTGGGAATGACGGAGCAATACGAATATTGCTGTCGTTAGGGTCAATGCCATAGGGATATGTTGCACCCACAGTTGTGAGAGTAACGCCTGCCTCCTTGCAAAGCTCGCCAGTTCTCTTTGCGCAGCCGTTCATAACATCAAGGCTGATGAAATATCCACCATTTGGATTAAACCAAGAGGCAATACCCTTGTCGCCTAACTCATTTTCAAGATGCTTAAGAACGATGTCAAATTTTGGCTTAAGGATTGCAGCATGCTTTTTCATATGCTCACGAACTCCGTTTGCGTCGCCAAAGAACTTAACATGTCTGTGCTGATTCATTTTATCATAGCTGATTGTTTGTGCATTAAGGCGTTTTTTGATAGCAGCAATATTATTATCACTTGCAATAAGAGCAGACACTCCTGCGCCCGGAAATGTGATTTTTGATGTTGAACAAACCTCTATTACCATATCCTCATTGTTATATTTTGGCAAAATATCAAAAATATTAAGAAGCTGGTCACCCTCGTCATTCAAATCGTGAATACAATAAGCATTATCCCAAATAACTCTAAAATCACTTGCAGCAGGCTTCATTGCAGCAATACGCTCAACAACCTCATCACTGTATGTGATACCCTGTGGATTGGAATACTTAGGGACACAGAACATACCCTTTACGCTTTCGTCCTTAATAAGCTCCTCAATAACATCCATATCGGGACCGTCATTGTTCATTGGCACATTTATCATTTTAATGCCAAAATGCTCACAAATAGTAAAATGTCTGTCATATCCCGGAACAGGACACAGGAACTTTACCTCGTCAAGCTTGCACCAAGGAGTGCTGCCTGCACCGTGAGTATAGCATTGGCAAATATAATCAAACATAAGTGTAAGGCTTGCATTAGGACCGATAATAACATTTTTTGCATCTACGCCCATAAGGTCGCCGAATAATTTTTTACAGCTTGGAATACCGTCAAGGATACCATAATTGCGAACATCAAAGCCATCTGCATTGTAATCCTTAACATCATATATACCAACAGAAAGGTCAAGCTGGTCCTTGCCGGGCTTACCTCTGCTCATATCAAGATTTAAGCCTCTTGCCTTGAAAGCATTGTATCTTTCCTTAAGTAAGCTTTGTTCAGCTAAAAGCTGCTCTCTTGTCATTTCAGAATAAGTCATAGTTTACCTCCAAAATCATTTCAGTATATAATACCACTTTTCTTATAATATTGCAATGCTTTGTTTTTATTAGTAATATTTAATATTATTATTTTTTAACAGCAAGGCAAAGATTAACACCCTGCTGTGCTTTAAGAGGTGTGGTCTTGTAGAGAGTGTTAAAGGCTTTGAAAAACCGATTTTCAATATCATTATAATTGACAAGCTCATATATTCTATATCCGCATTTACTCAAAAGCCTTTCTATGTGAGAATAGAAATACCCTACCCTCATAGGCTCACCAGCAGAAAAAGCAAGATGTTTCATTTTATCATCGTAGCATATTGTGGGATAATCAAATACCAACGAGCTGCCCTCGGCAGAAATTGACGCAATGTTAGAAATGGTATTTTTTAGGTCGTTTTCGCTGAGATAATAACTGACACCAAGCATCGAGCAATATGTCTTAACTTTAGTGCCGTTGTAGTTTAAATTAGGCAATTCGCTTTCAATGTATTTTACATTGCTGTGATTTATTCCTGCGTGGTCAAGACGGCTGATTTTATCATCAAAGCTTCTGTCAATCTCAATTATTTCAACAGTGCTGTCAAGATTACAGCTATACGCAGTTGTATCGTAGCCTGAACCCAAAGCCATATACCGTTCAATACCAAGCCTCATTGCAACTGCGAGACTCTGCCTGTTAAATGCATTTCTGGCAATAACCGTAGGGGCAATGAATTTGTTAATCGTTTCCTCTGTGGTGCTTGTATTAAAAAAATCCTTTCCCTGCTCTAAGCTGTTGTAAATCTGCTTGTACTCATCATCTGTTATCAGCCTTTCCGACAAACTGTCGTTTACTATTTTATAGCAGTTTTTTTGATGATTCGCCATAGCGAAAAGGCACATCATTGCCGTCATACTTTTTTTATTCATAGTTTCAACCCCCCTGTAATACCTAATATAGCAAATTGAAAAGAAATACAAGACTTGAAAAAATCACGATTTTGTGGTAATATAAAGAGGAAGAGAAAAATATTTTATTTTAATTCTACACGCTGGCAGACTTCGAGAAATGGAGCTGAATTTCGTTTTCTTGCGAGTGGGTGCCGTACGATGGTACTGCCCCCGAGCAAAAAACGGAAAGTGCCTAAAGGCGACTTGGATTCGATGTCCAAGTCGCCTTTCATAATGCTGATTGTTATATTTTTTAACATAATTAGAAGTGTTATTCTACCCTACAAATAGTTTAAACCGTATTATACTTTGGCACGGTTCAGACCATTTATCGACAGTCTAAAACGGAGCGAGATTTTCTCGCTCCGTTTAGCATTATAATTATCTGTTTATTTTTTAAGCATTATTCCCTGCTTTTCAAGGTCTGCGATTACGCCGTCAACTATACCCATAACCTCCTCACGGGTAAGTGTTTTTTCAGGGTGAGAGAAGGTAATTCTTGTGGTAATTGATTTTGCATTATCGTCCATATAGGTATCAACCACATCAATCTTTTTAACAAGACTGCATTTTGCATCCTCAATAGCCTGACGAATTGGCTGGAATTTTTCGCTGATAAATGAAAGATCAATATCAATTTCAGGATATTTTGACGGTTCTGCATATGATATACTCTCGTTTGAAATTAAGGCAAATTCCTTAACATCAATTTCAGCAAACACGATTGACGCCTTTTTGTCAATCTTCTTTGATACAACAGGATGAACAACACCTATTTCACCAAGAACCTTGCCGTCGCAGATAATTGCATTAAGGTTTCTTGGATGCTCATATGAGTGAGTAGCATCAATAGCATTAAAGGAAAGCTCCTTGTGCTTAATATCATCTGTAATTGTTGCAAGAATATCACGAAGCTCAAAATAAAGCTTTTCAACTGATTTTGTTTTGCTGAAAAGAGTAATTGCAAGAGTCTTATGCTCGTCGCAAAGATTATCACTGTTAACGCCGTTAATTACTCTGCCGATTTCAAAAACGCCAAAGTCTGTGCCGAATGATGTATTTGTCTTAACCTGACAAAGCTGTGTAGGAATAATTGATTTACGGATTGTTTCAATATTAGGGTTTGTTGCGTTAACAAGCTTAATATTATCCTCAATCTCAATACCAAGAGCCTTGTATTCATCAAAATACTGCCATACATAAGAGTGAAGCTCGTGAAGTGAAAAACGCTTAACAAGAGTATCCTTAATTTTATCCTCGTCGGTTTTTTCTACATCTGCTCTTACAGGATAAAGAGGAGCATTTGCTGTGTGAATATCAAAGTTATCATAGCCGTAGATACGAGTAATCTCCTCAATAATATCAGCCTTAATTGTAACATCCTTTGTTGCTCTCCAGCTTGGAACAGTAACGCTGAAGCTATCGTTATCAACACTAACATCGAAGCCTAATGACTCAAGTGTATTTGTTATTGTGTTATTATCAATTTCAATACCCGTATATTTATCAACAAACGCCTTATCAAAATTAAGCTTAACGGTATCATAACGGAAGGCATACTCGTCTGTTAATGATGAAACCACCTTAACTCCACTGTCAATATCTGTCATAAGCTTAACAAATCTTGCAATGGCAGGAACTGTCATCTCAGGGTCAAGGCACTTTTCATAACGCATAGAAGCATCTGTTCTGTGGGCAAGACGAACAGTTGACTTACGAATTGAAACGGCATTAAATGTTGCAGATTCAAGAGTAAGTGTATGAGTATCCTCAACAATTTCGCTGTCAAGTCCACCCATAATACCTGCGATTGCAACAGGAGTATTATCGTTGCAAATCATAAGAGTATTCTCGTCTATATTTCTGTCAACGCCGTCAAGTGTTTTGAATGTAAACGGCTGTGAAAATCTCTTAATTCTGATTTTTTCAACCTTACGGGAATCAAATGCGTGCATTGGCTGACCCATTTCAAGCATAAGATAGTTAGTTAAGTCTGCCAAAAAGTTGATGCCACGCATACCACAGTAATAAAGACGGATACGCATATTAACAGGACTTACGGTTGTGTTAATATTTTCTACCTGCAAGCATGAATATCTTTGACAAAGGTCATCCTCTATCTTCATATCAACCCTTGGAAGATTATTGTATTGCGACAAATCCACAACATCAAGAGGCTTTAGCTCTCTGCCGGCAAGTGCAGCAAATTCACGAGCGATACCATAGTGACCCCACAGGTCAGGACGATTTGTTAATGACTTGTTATCAACCTCAAATACAATGTCATCAATTTGGTAAACATCCTTAATATCAGTACCGTTGGCAACATCATCTGTAATTTCCATAATTCCGGAATTATCGTCGCTGATACCGATTTCCTTTTCGCTGCAGCACATACCGTTTGAGGTGTATCCTGCAAGCTTTCTCGGTGCAATTTCAATTTCGCCGATTTTTGCACCAACCTTTGCAAATGCTGTTTTAAGTCCAACTCTAACATTAGGAGCACCACAAACAACATCTGTCAGCTCACCGTCGCCGGCATCAACCTTAAGAAGATGGAGCTTCTTTGAATCAGGATGGTCCTCAACAGATTTAATCTCTGCAACTACAATACCACTAATGTCGCTACCCTTAAAGAAAATTTCGTTTTCAACCTCTGCTGTTGAAAGTGAAAAGCGATGGATAAGCTCAAGCTTATCAAGACCTGTAAAATCCACAAAGTCCTCAATCCAATTCATTGATAAAAACATTATTTACTCCCCCTTCCCTACTCATCGTCTGTGAACTGTGACAGACTCTCAAGGCTACCACTGTTTAAGTCACGAATATCTTTAATTCCGTATTTCATCATAACAAGTCTTGTTAAGCCAAGACCAAAGGCAAAGCCTGTGTATTCCTCAGGGTCAATGCCACCTGCCTTAAGCACCTCGGGATGAATCATACCACAAGGACAAAGCTCAAGCCAGCCACTGTGCTTACAGGACGGACAACCGTCACCACCACAGATAAGACAGCTTATATCAAGCTCAAATCCAGGCTCCACAAACGGGAAAAAGCCGGGACGAAGTCTAACCTTAATATCCTTTTGGAAAACCTCTGAAAGCATAGTTTTCATAAAGTAGATAAGGTTTGAAATAGAAATATTTTTATCCACCATAACACCCTCCATTTGGAAGAAGGTGTTTTCGTGACAGGCATCTGTTGCCTCGTTACGAAAGCATCTGCCCGGGAATATAGCCTTGATAGGCACGCCGTCATTAACAAGTGCATCTCTGTATTTTTTGTAGATAGCATTTTGTGCTGCCGATGTTTGTGACTTTAAAAGCTGTCCGTTTTCAAGATAATAGGTATCCTGCATATCACGGGCAGGATGGTGCTTTGGGATATTAAGTGATTCAAAGCACTCGTAGTCGGTTACAACCTCGCTGTAATCCTCAACGGTAAAGCCCATTGATTTGAATATTCTTTCGCACTCTCTTTGAACAAGAGTAATAGGATGATACGAGCCTCTGTTAATCTTTGCAGGAATAGAAACATCAAATTCCGGCATAAGATTGATTTCTGCCTCAATTTCCTTTTCCTTAAGCTGAGCTGTTTTGCTTGCAATTTTATCTGCAACAATGCCCTTAAGCTCATTTACCTTTTGACCAAACGCCTTCTTGTCCTCGTTTGAAAGCTCCTTCATACCTTTAAGAAGGTCTGTTACGCTACCCTTTTTACCAAGATAAGCAACTCTAACATTTTCAAGCTCTGCTAAATCTTCGATTTTGCTAAGCTCAGACTCAAACCTTTCCTTAAGGTCGGTAATCTTCTGATACATACTTACTCTCCCTCCAAAATAAAAAAATCGCCTCAAAAAATGAGGCGAATAATATCCGTGGTACCACTCAAATTACAGTGAACTTCACTGTCACTCAATGCTTTAACGCAGCCATACGCCCTACTTACTTACTCGCAGGGAACTCCCAGACTGAAATTCATTTTTGCACCGATATATGCTCCCACCAAACGCATACTCTCTGAAAATCATAATGCAAAACTACTTACATCTGTTCCTAGTCATTACATATTGTACTGATTATAAACCACAAGGCAGTATTAAGTCAAGTATTTTACTAATATATTTAAAAAAGGTATTGTATTTTTGCAAAGAATTGTATATAATTACCTTGTAATGCTTTACAGGGAGGTGACTTTACCTTGTCAGATAAAACAATGACTTTCAAAATCGGTGATGAAAAAGAAGATATTATGAAGGAGACCTTAACAGAGGTTTTTGATGCTTTGCAGGAAAAGGGCTATAATCCGATTAACCAAATAGTAGGATACCTTTTGTCTGAGGACCCAACATACATCACCACTCATAATAATGCCAGAAGTCTTATTAGGCGAATTGACCGTGATGAGCTTATGGCTGCAATGGTAAAGTCTTATCTCGACTGATAATTAACAAAAAAGGAGGGCTATCTTTGGCAGAAGACAATAAGGAAAAATTCCTTGAATACAAAGGTAAGCCTTTGGTAAGATGCGGTAAAACAATTTACTACGGCAATATGAGTGACCCGTATGTAATTTGCCTTAATGTTCAAAGTGAAGAGGAAATTAAGGATTTGAAGATTTCGGGCAAGGTTTTAATTCAACTTATTAACACTGACCCTGATGTATCACCAAAGGAAAAAATAGTTAAAAAGAGCGAAAAGACAGGTCTTTTCAACGCACTTGATTTAGGAGCTGTTTGGCTGGAGCGTGCGTTAAAGTAAAAAAGTGAGAGGTGTTGATTTACACCTCTCATTAGACTGTCGATAAAGTGGTCTGAACCGTGTCAAAGTGTAACACGGTTTAAAAATTTAGTAAGACAGAATATACTTTAATTATGATAAAAACTATATCAATCAGCATTATGAAAGGCGACTTGGACATCGAATCCAAGTCGCCTTTTGGCACTTTCCGTTTTTTGCTCGGGGGCAATCAGGGCTCCCAACAAACTTTAGTTTGTTGGGAAGAGGAGAAACATATGAAGCATATTTACAAAACTCTGTTTTGTTCTATGCGTAATATGTTTGGACGATGTACGGCTCCCACTCGCAAGAAAACGAAATTCAGCTCCATTTCTCGAAGTCTGCCAGCGTGTAGAAATCTGTAATTAGACTTTTTCTACACGCTGGTGAGAGGTGTGAATTCACACCTCTCATTTTTTATTGTTAAATTCAATTTTGTATTCTGCTAAGGGTACTGACAGACTTTTCAATGAATTATCATCATTTTGAATTAAGGTAAAATCACCTATGGAAATTTTACCCTGATATTTATACCCACCGTCAATCTTTTTTGCGTTTAGCTCGGTGGCAGAATTGATAAAATCAAGGACTTCATATATAACTATGGCAGTGTTTGTTTTTTCAAAATTACTGCCGTCAATTTGATAAGAAAAGCTGTTATATACAAAATCAAGATTTTTTCCGTCATAAATCATAACCATATCCTTTGCATATGTAGAAAGGACGGTTACAGTTACACACCTGTCATTTTTACTTATTTTGCAATCATAAGAAAAATCCCCTGACTTTACTGTCGCATTAGTTTCAAATGACAACGGAATTTCAGGGGTATAGCTTTTTATTTTACAGCCTGATAAAAGGAGTAATACAAGTATTAGAATAAACGCAAGTGCTTTTTTCAAGGAAATCAGTCCTTATTCAAATTCGGACATTAAAGCACCTAAAAGATGCAGCATATCGTTAACCGTCATACCTGACTGTGAAAGCTCAGCTGCTGCAATATCACCACACATACCGTGAATAAAAACGGCAGATTTTGCAGCCTCAATGGGAGCAATTCCCTGTGCAAGAAATGAGCCAATCATACCTGTCAGCATATCGCCTGTGCCACCCATTGCCATACCTGCATTGCCGTTAGTATTAACAAAAACATCTGTGCCGTCTGTAACAACGGTGTTTGCACCCTTTAGTGCAACAATGCACTCATACTCCTTGGCAAATGCCCTTGCAACATCAATTCTGTTAGCCTGAACATAAGCAACATCCTCGTTAACAAGCCTTGCCATTTCGGCAGGATGAGGAGTAATGATAAGTGGTGCTTTTTTGTCCTTTAATATATCTATGAAGGGGGCAACGGCATTTATTCCATCTGCATCCAAAACAACAGGCACTTCACTTGTTTTTATTATTTGACTGACGATAACATGAATATCATCGTTATTACCTAAGCCACATCCCACTGCCACACTGTCTGCCCAATTAAGCTCTTCAAAAATATCATTGATAGCGCCCATTGAAATTGTTTTATCCTCATTTTCACACAGTGGCTTGAATAGTGGCTGAATAAGATGAGAGGTAATTACAGGATATATGGATTTAGGGAAGGCACATTTAAGCAGACCTACACCTGTTTTTAATGCAGATAAGGCACTGATAACTGCTGCACCGGGCATAAGATATGAGCCACAAATATTAAGCTGTCTGCCAAAGGTACCCTTATGTGAATTTTTATCCCTTTTGGCAAAATTACTTTTTACATCTGCCTTTGTGATTGTTTGTGGATAACCACTGTCATAGCAATCCTCGGGAATACCGATATTAACAGTAACCACCTTGCCACAGTATGCATTTGCCGGTGGCAAAATATGGGCATATTTTAATGTAGAAATGGCAATAGTCATATCTGCCTTAACGGCATTAACCACCTGACCTGTTGTGGCATCCGTTCCACTGGGAGTGTCAATGCTGATAACGACTGCATTTGAATTATTAACAGCGTCAAACACCTTGTCGAATGGAGATTTCGGAGCACCGTGAAATCCGATACCGAAAATGCAATCAACAATAATATCGCAATCAAAATCGTATTCTGTAAAGAAATAATCCTTAACGCCGTTTGATACTGCTTGGTCAAAATACATTTTAGGCTCAGGCAATTCAGGTGCTGCATCTGCAAGAACAATACTTGCATCAACGCCCATTTTTACAAGAAGATTTGCAATAACAAATCCGTCACCTGCGTTCTTACCATTGCCACAAAGGACGCAGATTTTTTTATTCTCAATATCATCGCCATAGTGCTTAAGTATCTTTTTAAAACAGGCTGTACCGGCACAGAGCATTAAGCCCTCCTCTGTAAATCCGTTTTTGAAGGCTATTTCCTCTACCTGTCTTATTTGCTTTGCAGTAAGTATTCTCATATAAATCACCAAATTATTACTGTTGAAACAGCATAGTCCCCGTCGTGAGAAATTGACACATCACAATTTGAAGCACCGTTAATATACGGCTTTCCTTTTTCGTCGTGGAGCACCTCCACCTGAGTTAAAGGAAGCTGTATGCCTGTGCCAAGTGCTTTAAAATAAGCCTCCTTACAGGCAAATATCCCTGCCCAGCTTTGTGCCGATTTGCAATACTCCTTCTCCTTTTCGGTAAACACCCTGTTTAAAAACGAGTTGCTCTCTATGCTTTTTTCAATCCTTGATATTTGAACAATATCCACTCCGATTTTATACATAAAAACTATCCTATCGGTTTTATAACAAATTCAATTATTTTGCCTTTTAGCTTGTGCAGGCGATATTGCTTTGCAGGTGGTGGCCCACAAGCATTTGAGCCTGCTCCCAATATTTCTGCATCAAGGTTAACACAGGTTGTTCTGTAAACCAAATCCTCTTTATGACCTGCTTTTGCACACTCCTGTGGAGTAAAGGGGTTAACGGAAAATGCAAAGGGCTTGCCTACTGCCTCAAATCTTAATCCCAAGCCGTCATCATTAGTAACCTGTGCAAATCTTGTTTCGCACCTAACTGCACTTTCCTGAGGCTTAATATAATTCTCCCTCATATCAAAAACAGTAGTGTCATAAATACCTGTTAGTGCGTGCTCCTTAAAATCCGGATAATTCACATTTGGACCCAAGCCGAAATATTTAACATTGGTAAACTCTGTGGGCATTTCAAGCTGTACGCCAAAGCGTGGTGCTTTTTCAATACCCTTGCCACCAACACAGGCATATTTCACCTTAATCTCGCCGTTTTTGTAAATGGTCATATCCATATCGGCTTTAACAAAATTCTTAACGCCCGGTATTCTTACGGCTACTCTTGACGAAATCTCAACACAGCTGTCCGTTACGGAATATTTGCACCTGCTTACAGAGGTAGATTGACTGTCCAATCTGCAAGCACTCCACAATCTGTTGATATTCATATCGTTATCAAGGGGTGCACGATAAAGCTGTAAGCCTATACCTTTAAAATCACTAAAGGGCATTTGATTTACCATTTCGCATCCCTTATAGCAATAGGAGTCAATAAAGCCTGTTGCCCTGTTGAAAATCATTGTACCGTCCTGTAATTTTATAAAAAGACGATTATCACTTTCCTTGACTTCAGGAGCAGATAATTCTGCAATTTCGCCCTTAAGCTGACCCTTTGCAAGACAGATTTCCTCACTTGCAACAACAAAATCTCCGTCAGTATATTCAAACTGAATTACGGTATTTTTGTCCTTGTTATATGATATGCCATCAAGCTTAATCACCTGTGATGATTGAGGAGCAATATCTATGTTAACAGCATCGTTGTAAATAATTTCTCCGTTTTCTAATACACGGTATTTAACAGTATATCGTGCATTTTCAAAATACTTATGATTGAAAAATGAATAGGTGTTGTCGTCAACACGATTTGCACGAACACTACGATAGCAATTCTTCATTTGAAGGGCACCTGAATGAGGAGTCCTGTCAGGGAAAAACAATCCGTCAACACAGAAGTTACTGTCGTGCCTCCACTCGCCATGGTCACCACCATAGGTGTATTCATATTTGCCCTTTTCGTGATACACAGCATGGTCTGCAAATTCCCAAATACAGCCACCTAAAAGGTTGTTGGCAGAATAAAAAAGCTTTACATACCTTTCAAGGTCACCGGCGCCAGCACCCATTGCATGAGCATATTCGCATAGGTAAAATGGCTTTTTATAGAATCTTAACGGCAATCCCCAACCCTTTCCGATAAGCTCTACCACATTTGGAAAGGCATACATTATTGACGCAACATCATATGCCCAACGCCTTGTTCTGCACACAGCCTCGTAATGAATTGGTATATCCGTTAAGCCTTTAAGCCTGTCATAGCAAATATCCTGACAATTATATCCACCTGCTTCGTTACCAAGTGACCACATTGTAATTGAGGGATGATTTTTGTCCCTTTCATACATACGATATACTCTGTCCCAATAATGATTTGCCCATTTTTTATCATGGCTTAAGCCATTGATTTTATGTAGCTCGTTCATACCGTGAGTTTCAATATCAGCCTCGTCAACAACATAGATACCGTATTCATCGCATAAATCAAGGAATGTTGGGTCGGGAGGATAATGAGATGTGCGAACACAATTACAGTTATACTGCTTCATTATGCTAATATCCTGCTCCATATCATCAACAGTCATTACATATCCTGTTTTAGGGTTAGTATCATGATGATTTACACCTAAAAGCTTTATTGGCTGATTATTGAAATAAAAGACATTCCCAACTATTTCAATAAATTTAAATCCTATATTTTTTCTAACAACCTCTAATACCTCGTCGCCCTTTGAAAGAACGAGAATTAAGTCATATAAGTAAGGACATTCAGCCGACCACTGTTGAACATCAAGAATACCCATATCAATGCACTGAAGCATATTCGGTGACTGATTAACAGACACAGATGCAACAAGCTGACAGTCATCATAAAGAAATGCAGTTAGCTCGCATTTTTCGGTAAGCTTAAGCGAAGGCTTAATTTTTAGGCTATATTCTGCGTTTTTACCTGCTACAACACAGGATGTATCAACACAAAAATCATAAATTGAATTGTTCCCTGTTTGATACAAAAGCACATCACGGAAAATTCCGTTACACCTGAACATATCCTGACACTCAAGATATGTGCCGTTGCACCATTTATGCACAAGGACGACTATTTCATTTTCGCCGTTAACAATAAAATCATTCAGCTCAAATTGCGCTGTGTTATGACTTCCCTCGCTGTATCCCACATATTGACCGTTACAAAAAAGGTCAAGTGAGCCTGCAACGCCTAAAAAGCAGATTGTATAATTTTTATCGGTATCGTCAATGCTGACAAGCCTTCTATACACACCGGCAGGACAATCCTCCGGAATAAACGGAGGGTTAGCCTTAAACTGATAGCGAATATTAACATAATACGGTGGCTCATAGCCTGTGTGCTGCCAGGTTGACGGCACGGAAATTTTATCAAATCTCACCTTATCGGTATCAAAATTATCGGGTATATCGTTGCAATTACTAAAATACGCAAAGTCCCACTGACCTGAAAGGCACTGAACTCTTGATGATGAGTAACGCTCATTTCTAATATCAACTCCGTCTAACTCCTCAAAGGAGGAAAAGGGAATAAAATAAGAACGGGGATACATCACATTATCACTGAAAATATCAAATGCTTTGTAATTATTATTTTTAAGTCGGTACTTCATATCAATTCTCCTTAACGGAACAACAATCATCAATCAAAGTCATTATACAATAAGATAAACCTAATTGCAAATGAATAATTAAGCAACTGCGCTTATATAAATGTAATGGCTAATGAATAAATAATATGTAGAATTTATACTTATGCTATTGACTATTGTGCAAAATTATTATACAATATGCACAAAGGTCGGTTAATTTTAGCCAAATAATACAAACAAAATCAACAGAGTATTATTATGACCGTTGTTAGAAAGGATTTTATTATGAGCATTCAACCACAGGATATTAGAAATGTTGCACTTATCGGTCACGCATCAAAGGGTAAAACTACATTGTGTGAAGCGTTATTGAATATAGCAGGAGCCACTGAGCGTATAGGCAAGGTTACAGACGGCAACACCGTATGTGACTTCGATGCAGAGGAAAAGAAAAGAAAGGTTAGTATCAACAGTGCCGTTGCCTCAACTAACTATAAGGGCAAGGCTATCAACTTTATAGATACTCCCGGCTTATTTGATTTTGCAACAGGCAGTGCAGAGGGTATTCGTGCTGCTGACACAGCGCTTATTGTTGTTTCTGCTCGTTCGGGACTTGCAGTAGGTGCTGAAAAAGCATTTAAAAATGCAGGCTCAAAGGGTCTTTCAAGAATATTTGTTGCAACAAAAATGGATGATGAAAGAGCCGACTTTTATAAGAGCTTTAACGGCATTGTTGCAAAATTCGGCACACAGGTTTGTCCTATCGTTGTTCCTGTTATTGTTGACGGCAAGGTTAAGGCGTACTACAATATGATTGACGACAAGGCTTTTGAATATGACGGAACAAAGAAGAAGGAAACTTCTCTTGCTCACGATGACCAAGGCAGATTTGATGCTATTAAGGCAGTATTTAACGAGGCAGTTGCTTCTACCGATGAAGAGCTGATGGAAAAATACTTTGAGGGCGAGGAGCTGACAAGAGAGGAAAAAATTAAGGGCGTTAAATTAGGTATGGCTGACG
>CAMFYM010000023.1 GCA_946002045.1 uncultured Clostridia bacterium
AAAGTCGCTTTAATTCTGCATTTTTGGCAGGTTCGGATTACTCTTTATTGCCTAATCTCTAAAGAATAAATCTCTTGTGTAAACCTTATCCCTAACATCCTCAAGCTCACTGTTAAATCTATTAACAACAATAACATCTGCTGTGCGCTTAAATTCCTCTAAATCATTAACAACACGGCTGTTGAAGAAGAGCTCCTCCCTGAGCGTAGGCTCATAAACAATAACCTCGATACCCTTTGCTTTAATTCGCTTCATAACGCCCTGTACGGAGGATTGACGGAAGTTGTCACTGTTTGACTTCATGGTAAGCCTGTATATGCCCACAACATTTGGATTTTTTTCAATAATCCTATCTGCCACAAAATCCTTTCTTGTGGAGTTAGAGTCAACAATAGCACCAATAAGATTGCTTGGAACCTCGGCAAAATTAGCACGCAGCTGCTTTGTATCCTTTGGCAGACAGTATCCACCGTAGCCAAAGCTGGGGTTGTTGTAGTGGTCACCTATTCTTGAGTCAAGGCAAACACCCTCAATAATCTGCTTTGTGTCAAGACCCCTAACCTCTGCATAGGTATCAAGCTCGTTAAAATAAGCAACACGAAGTGCAAGATATGTGTTGGCAAAAAGCTTAACTGCTTCTGCTTCAGTAGGATGCGTGAACAAAACAGGCACATCCTCCTTTAATGCACTGCTGTTTAGCATTTCGGCAAAAATATGTGCTTCCTTGCTCATATCATCATTTGCTCCAACAATAATTCTTGATGGATAAAGGTTGTCGTACAGTGCATTGCCCTCACGCAAAAATTCAGGCGAAAACATAATCCTGTTAAAGCCGTACTTGTTGATTATGCCTTGTGTATATCCAACAGGAATTGTGGATTTAATAACAATAGTGGCATCAGGATTAACGCTAATGACCAGCTCAATAACTGCCTCAACGGATGATGTATCAAAAAAATTAAGCTTTGGGTCATAGTTAGTAGGTGTGCACACTATAACATAATCTGCATCCTTGTAGGCAGTCTGTGCGTCTGTGGTGGCAGTCAGGCTTAACTTTTTGCTTTTCAAATATTCCTCTATGTAGCTGTCAATGATAGGGGACTTGCCGTTGTTTATTAAATCAACCTTTTCCTGCACAACATCAACTGCTGTAACGTCGTGATTTTGTGCTAACAGCACTGATAGTGAAAGTCCCACATATCCTGTTCCTGCAACTGCAATTTTCATTTATAATACCTTCTTACATATAAAATGCTTTATACCATTTTGCAAATTCGCCCAGTCCCTTTTCAATAGAGGTGCTTGGCTTAAAATCAAAATCGTTCATAAGCTCGCTGACATCGGCATAGGTTTGATAAACATCACCGGGCTGCATAGGCAAAAATTCCTTAACAGCAGGCTGTGTAATAACGCCCTCCCTGATTAACGCCTTTTCAAGTGTTTCAATATAGGTCATCAAATCCTCAGGCTCATTGTTGCCAATGTTATAAACCTTAGCAGGATCCGAGTCTGTGGGTGGGTTGCACAGCATATTCTCCACACCCTGAACAATATCGTCGATGTAGGTGAAATCACGCTTCATATCACCGTTGTTAAATATTTGTATCGGCTCGCCCTTAATCATTTTGTTGGTAAAGCCAAAGTATGCCATATCAGGTCTGCCATAAGGACCGTACACCGTGAAAAAGCGCAGTCCTGTGGTGGGAATTTTATATAAATGGGAATATGTATATGCCATTAGCTCATTGGATTTTTTTGTGGCAGCATACAGGCTGATGGGGTGTGACACATCATCGGTAACGGAAAACGGTGTTTTCTCCTGCATACCATATACAGATGAGGAGGATGCGTAAAGCAAATGCTCAACGCTATTATGCCTGCAAGCCTCAAGAATATTGAAAAAACCTACTATATTTGACTCAATATAGCTGTCAGGGTTAGTTATCGAATATCTAACTCCTGCCTGGGCTGCCAGGTTAACAACAATACCCGGATTGTGCTCCTTGAATAAATCAAAAACAAGCGTTTTATCTGCAATGCTGCCCTTAACAAAGCTAAAGCCGTCAAATTTACTTATTATTTCAAGCCGTGCCTCCTTAAGAGTAACATCATAATAATCATTCATATTATCAATACCAACTACCTGTGCACCTTGTTCAAGCAGTTTTTTTGCTAAATGAAAGCCGATAAAGCCTGCCACACCTGTAATCAAGTATTTTTTTGTATTGTCCATAGGTTTAAATTTTTGCATTTTTATACCTCTGTTACCCAATTATATCATCAAAAGTGCTTTGCCACCTTTTGCATATGTCATCAAAATTCAGAAGATTGCGAATATTTGATGCGTTTTTACCCATATCTATTGCCTTTTCCTTGTTTTCTGCCATAAAGCACATTGCGTTTGCAAATGCCTCAATATCACCCACAGGGGTTAGTATGCCGTTTTCGTAATCGGTAATATATTCTCTTGCACCACCGGGTGGGTGGTCGGTGGAAATAACGGGAAGTCCAAGTGCCATTGCCTCAATCAATGCATTGGACAAGCCCTCAAAATTTGATGAAAGGGCGTACATACCTGCTTTAACAATTCTTTCGTGAACATTAGGGCAAAAGCCACAAAGCTCAACCTTATCGCTAAGGTTATTTCGTTCAATAAAATTCTCCATTTGAGGCCTTAATGCACCGTCGCCGAAAATCTCCAGCCTGTATTCAGGGTGCTTTTGTGAAAAAATCATAAATGATTTAAGCAGTAATGGATAATTCTTTTGAGAATTGAACCTGCCAACAGCAACCACTGTTTTTTCTCTTTCACCAACATATGCCGGAATAATATCCTTTTTTAACGGATTTGGAATTACAATGCCCTTGCTCCTGACCTTTTTGCCGAAGTAATCACGAGCACCCTTTGTTTGAAAAACAATCCTTTTGCAATGATGATTTTTATAAAGGAGCTTTCTCAATGGGTCCATATATTTTTTTAGCTTTGGCGCAAAGGAGTCGGCAGGGTTATTCCTTTCCGACACAAGAACTTTTGCCCTTGTGCCGATAGATGCAAGTATTGTGTATATATTTTGATGAGTGAAAAAGGATATGAACAGTGCGTCGCTGTCTTTTTTCATATACTTTCTGATGAACTTAATTTGTGCAAGAGCATCTCTGCCCTGCTTGTTAGTCCTTGTAATAATTTTTACACGCTCATCAAGAGGATAAACAACTCCCTCGCCGTTAAGCAAAATGAAGCTGATTTTGTAATCTCTTTCTATCAGGTAATTAGCAAGGTTGCTCATTACCCTTTCTGCGCCACCACCGGTTAATGCGTTGGTGATAAAATAAATTGCTTTGCTCATTTAATATCCTTTAAAAAATTTTGTTCAAATAATTTACACTTGCTTTCCCAAGTAAAATTATTCAGTATTTTTTCGTATGCACCTTTGCCAAGCTCAACTCGTTTTTCATCATTTTCAATAAGGAATTTTATGCTTTGTGCAAAATCCTCTTTAATACTGTCTAATTCCTGATTGATGTTGACCTTTATTCCACAGCTGTCATCAATCAAAAGGTCGGCACCGTTTTGATTGAAGGTTAGTACAGGCAAGCCGTTGCTCATTGCCTCAAACAAAACCGTACCCGTTGTTTCCCTAAGGCTGGGGAATACAAAAAAGTCGCTGACAGCATAAACCTTCTTCATTTGAGTGTAGGGTATTTTGCCGTAAAAGGTTACCTTGTCTTCAATAGAAAGTGCTTTTGCCAATTCTTTAAGTCGGTCAAATTCGGGCCCGTCACCAACTAACAGCAGATTGAATTTTCTGTCAGTCTTAACCATGCTTAAGACCTCTAATAAAAATTGCAAGCCTTTTCTGTAAATAAATCTGCCTGCCCACAAAATGTTAACAGGGTCATTGGCATTTTTTGTATTAAAAGCAGGGCAACTGATTTTTTCTGCCATTATGCCGTTTTCAGTTAAAACACGGCATTTTGATTTGTCCTTAACCATTGTGCTTAGATATTGGCAGGTTTCCTTGTTAGCACCTAATATCAAATCGCACTTATTGAGTGATCGTCTGTAAAAAGGATTGAGCTTTACGGATTTGTTAATAATCTCCCTTATCTTCTCACTTTTTTTATGGCCGATAATGTATGGCTCAAATACTTTTGGAGTGAGCTGTGCACCACCAACAGGACCGAAAATAAATTTTGTACCCTTCATCCTTGCTGTGCCTACAACTCTAAAATCGCCTAATGTAACATGCTGAATATAATCAAAATGGTATTTTGCATTAAGCCTTTTAACCGTTCTTTTAACAGTAGCCTGCCACAATATGTAGTAGGGGAAATACAGCTTTCCTGTTTTTGAATACACGTTCAAAAACGACGGAATATCGTGATAAAACACCTTAATATTAGTGATGTTATTAAGCTTCAAATATTGTTCAATATCCTGTCTTGCTTCGTTACGGGTAACCAAGAAGACCTCGTTGTAATTCCTCATTGCATTTGCCCAAGCCCACCCACATTGTGCCTCTGAGCCGGCACTGGGGAATGCAGTGAAGGCAGAATATAATATTCGCATTTAATCAGTCCTGTTTATTTTTTAGTAATTTTTTAATCCATAGTGGAGTTCTGCCCTTGATTTTTGAAATAGCGATTGCAACTGCGCCCACCTGATTTTTATACAGAGCGTTCATTTTGTCATATCCACCATTTTTGTAAGCGCTTAAAATCTCATCTCTGTTATCCTTTGGCTTTATTGGGTGCGATAGCTGGAAATTCTCATTAGCAACTTTTTCAAATTCGCTTTCATACAGGCTCAGTCCGTTGCCGTAAAGCTTAAGGAGCCTTTCTCCCTGTTGGGTATTAACCAAAATACAGCTGATTCCCTTGTGCAAATCAAACTCACTGTTGCCATTTTGGAATAACTCCGGATGCTGTGCTTTGATACCCCAATAGTCACCTATAGTAATATCTCCCACTCTGTTACCTTGAGCGTATTTGCATTTATAGCAGCAGTCCCTATATGTGTCACCGTTAAGAAAATAGGTGAAATATGCACTTTCACCAAAGTGAATATATACGGATTTTTCCCTACCGTTTTTTTCGCACTCTGCACGGGAAACAAAGGTTAGTCCGTGCTTTTTGTCACGAAACAGGTATTCTTTTACCGTTCCCAGCTTTTTTGAAAGGAAGTCCATATAGTCAAAAAACATTTGCCTGCCGGGGACTCCGTGACAAATAAGGTCAATAGTGAAGAGGTTTTCGTAGTCTTTGCCTAAATATGATTTTAATGACGCCACCTGACAGGGTGTGCCTGAAAACAAAACGCTTTCCTCATTATCAAGCAAAGCCATAACTTCGCCGAAAATTTTTGATGTGTCGCTTTGAACATATTTTGAATTCCAAAGCTTCTTTAATTTATCAATAGAATTTGCTGTTTGGTGAATCGGAGTAATTTTGCCGTCTGTATTGTCAAGCACAGCACCTACCACTGTGTGCTTGCTGTGATTTATAAATTCAGAGGATATTGACGCAAATACTCCACCGGAGGCAGACTCCATAACATCTGTGCTTGTTGATACAGAGGCATATACCGATTTTGGAGCGTAAAATTCATTTTCGCCCTGATAAGCGCAAACCCTTTTGCACATACCGCAATTTACGCACAGCGAGTCATTTATGGCAGGGTACTCACAGCCGTATTCATCAAAGGTCATTGTGATTGCCCCTTTAGCACAGGCGCTAAGGCAGGCACCACAGCCACAGCAATCTTCTTTTTTATCAAATAATACTGGTACGCTCATTGTATCACCGTTAATCGTTAATCATCTTTTTTAAGATTTCATAGGACGCTCTGCGTTCTTCATCAATTATCTTGTTAGCATTGGTGAAGTCAGGGACCTTGTTAACAAAGCAAAAGTCATTGTAGTCGTTAAGAATTTGACCTGTTAATCCGGTTAGCTCTAATATGCTTTGATTTCTCGTTTTGGTTTCACCCGGAAGTATATCAACAAAGGGAGTGTTAAAGTTAATAGCAAAGGCAGTTCCGTGAAAGGAGTCTGTAATCATATATTTTGCGTTTTTAATATATGACAGGAATGTGCTGATATCAGGCAGATACACAGCCCTGCCACCCTTGAATACTCTGTGAAGCAGGGGAGTTATCCTAATTAGCCTTATGTTCATTTTTTTTGCAAATTCCTTTGCATACCTGTCCATATCGGCATTACTGTGCAGCTGGTATAAAAGAACATAATCGCCCTTAATGTCCTTGTTAATAAATTCACCCCACTGCTCCTTGTTAAGCAAAAGAGTAGGGTCAAGGACTTGAGAAACATTATCTATTCCCAAATTATTGATTAACGATTTTGCACTGCTTTCTCTAACAGTTATGTAATCGTAATCCTTTAGCCAAGAGCAAATAGGCGAGTCAGCATCAATTTTATCTGTTTTGCCAAAGCTGCCTGCATAGGCAATTTTCTTTTTGCCCAAAGCATAATCTAAAAAATATGCACCGTCAATTTCGTTATCACCAACTGCTCCCCATACCTGATCAGAGCCTGTACAATAAACATCTGCCACAGGTGGATTTGTCTTTAGCTGCTCAAGGGAGGAATAGGTGATAGGTGTGGTGTTTAAAATTTCATTTCTGTATTTTTCAAACGCCTTGCCCATAATTATATATTCAGGCGATTGAATTAGCTTGTATATTGTGCGAGTGAGGATATTTTTATTCCACCTTGATTTTTTTATCAATGCGCTTGTAATATTTCTGTAATGCTCATCATCTCTTACATAATCAACAATTTCACACTCACAGCCAAGGGAGTTAATTGCTTTTTGCAGGGCATAGCTTTGCAGCACTGAACCGTAGTTGGAAACAGCGTGACGGGTTATAACAGAAACCTTTTTGTTGCTACTTGCCATAAAGCAATTCTCCTTAATTATTTTTTTGACACAGCTCCTGCCTTTAGACCCTTAATCGTTTTTTCGGGATAAAGCAAAATATTAAATACCTTTGTTTTATCCATAATAAAGGCTGCAATAACAGGCCCTGCAAAGGTGGCAACAATGCCCACAGGTATGTGAATATACCACTGATTTATTCCTATTTTTACAAGAACAATTCGTATTCCTGCTGCAAAAATTGTGTGCATAAGGAAAATAGGAAGATTATATTTTATAATGATTTTTGTCAGCTTACCTGATGGAATATCAGTACAGGAAAACAAAACAAATATACTGCCTACTGCCAACAAGCCAAGGATAAAGTAAGCTGCCTTGTTTGTATTGCTCAAGGCGAAAACAATAACGCTGCCAACAGTAAAAAGCAGCAGTCCTATAATACCCAAGGGCAAATGCTTTTTATTAGGCTTGTACTCCCATACACTCAATGTCATACCAAGCACAAACCATATGGAGTAGACCATAATTCTTTGTGCAAAATAGGGCAGATTAACTGCAGACAACAAGCCTGAAACATCAATCACCTTTAAAGCGAGTGCAATTATTATTGCAACAGTAATTGAACCTTTACTCCTTAACGGAGGAATCAAAATGAACATAAAAAATAAAACATAAAGATACCAATACGGTGCCGTCGGCTCAATAAACAGGGTGTATAAAAGTCCGTTTTCCTTGCTGTTAACGGCGTCGCCTGCCATCATTTTCATCAGCACCGTTACGGTAGAAAATACAAAATACGGTACTCCTAAATTCAAAAGCTTTTTGCCTGTGTATTTAAAATAGTTGTAATCGTTTTTATGCTTAACGGAATAAGAATATAAAAACCCACTGCAAACAAAAAACAGCTGAACATGAAAAAGATATATGGAGTTTACAAACCATTTTGTAGGTGAAGTATAGGGGAAAATTGCCGAGGCATCCATACTCATAACAAAATGACCAATCACCACAAGGGCACAGGCAAGAGCCTTGATTTTATCTATAAAGTCCATGCGAGCCATTATTTTATTCATATCAATTACTCCGAATTATTTATCGTTGATTTGAGCTGCAATATAGGCGTCAACAATTTCCTCGCCTGTTTTGTTTTTTAACTGTTCTCGTGATTTTTCCGACAAGCCGTCATTAACAACAGCGTTCATATCACAGGTGGAAAGAGCGTCAAGCTCCTCCTTGGTAACCTTTCCGTCACGCAAATCACAGCATATTTTATTTTCATACATTGAATATTTCTTATCTTTAAAGAAACGCAGGAACTTGTGCTTGATAACCCACATTGCTGGCTTTTGAATGTATTTGTGCATTGCAGGAGAAACGGAGCCAATCATCCAGCACTGCCTGTCGCAGTGGCGTACCTTTTCTCTAACCCTTTCTGCCTGAGGACTGTTCCACAGGGTGTCCCAATCTGTTTCGTTAAGATTGCCCATAACCTCTTTTTCTTTAGTGCCATTGCAGGGCATAACATCACCGTATGGGTCAATAAAAAAGGTGTCGAAAGCCATATCACAGGGAAGGAGTCTTTCCTGTCCGTAAATATAGTTGATAAGTCCGTGATTAAAATATGCTCTGAACCACTTTTTAGGAGAATTTGATTTTAACAGCTCGTTAATGAGATTTTCAAACTCCTTGGCAACCATTGGTCTGTCCTTGATGATATTTTTGCCCTCAACAAAATAAAAGGAGTTGTGCAGTGATGCTGTGGCAAATTCCATATCCATTTCGTCACTTAGCTTGTAAAGAGGGACAAGGTCCTTTGCGTTGGCATCTTGTACTGTCATACCAAAGCCAACATCCGGGTGATTCATTTCAACTAATTTTTTTAGTGTGGTGTAGCCCTTGTTAAAGCCGTCATCAAGACCACGGATTGAATTGTTTGTGTCCTCAAGTCCCTCGATTGAAATACGGATACCTACATTAGGGAACTCCTTGCACAAATCAATAATTCTGTCGGTAAAAAAGCCGTTGGTGGAAATAACTATTCTGTCGCTCTTTTTGTAAAGCTCACCAACAATATCCTTAAGGTCGGTACGGATAAAGGGCTCGCCACCTGTAATGTTGGTGAAATACATTGGTGGCAGCTTTTTGATTGTATCAACAGTTATCTCCTCTTCAGGCTTTGACGGCCTTTTGTACCTGCTGCACATATTGCATCTTGCATTGCAGCGATATGTAACTATAACTGTTCCGTTTAATTTTTTTGCCATTTGGAATATCTCCCTTGCTTTATCTGTTACCGATGATTTTTGCAGGCACTCCACCTACAATGGAATATTCGGGAACATCCTTGTTAACAACTGCACCACCGGCAACAATACTGCCCTTGCCGATTGTTACGCCGTCAAGGATAATTGCGTCTGCCCCAATCCAACAATCCTCACCGATAGTAATACCCTTTTTATCTGCACCCTGCAAATAAATGGGTGTACCTCTGTCGGTAAAAATATGATTTTCCGAGAATAATTTGACTCCAGGACCAAAAATAGTAGAGCTGCCGATTGAAACCTTGCCTCTTACGGAAATAAATGCGTTGGCAGAAATACCTACATCATCGCCTATTATAAGGCTGTCGCCTAAATCACGGATAACTCCCGTACATTCAATAGTGCTGTTCCTGCCTAACGAAAAGTTGTTGCCGATTGTAACACCGTTTTTACAAAGTGCGTTGATATAGCATCCGTCATCAATAGTTAATCCCGTGCCACATACAATATGCTTTTTTGATTTTATCTTAACATTTTTACCGATAAATGCGATTTTCCCACTTTTTTTGAAGCCTGCCTTTTTGAACGCTCCACGAATAAGCATAAAAAGCTTTGAGATAAGTATGCCGATAAGGTCTGTGGAGGAAATGCTTTCGTCCACAGTATATTCCCTGTGCTTGATTTTGCTGATGATTTTGGAAACAAGCTTAACCATAATTTACTTACCCCTTTGCAGACTGTTGTATATTTCCATCAAGGTCTGACTGTATTTTTTTATATCGTTTGTGCTGTATTCAATACATTTTTGACTCATTGCCTGAAGCAGTGCATCATCATTATATAGCTTTAAAACAGCACTCTTTAATTCTTCCTTATTTTTGTTTTCAAAAACAATACCTGTTTCTCCGTCAGTGACAAGCTCCGGATTACCACCCATCCTTGATGTAATAACAGGTGTACCTAACGATAATGACTCAATTATTGACATTGAGCAGTTTTCAAAGCATTCTGACGGACAGATTGAAAATGACGCATTCCTTATAAGGCTTTTGAGCCTGTCACCCGACACAAAGCCTATGGCGTCAATGTTTTTAACATTACTGCATATGCCCTCAAGATTACCTGTGCCTGCAAAAACAAATTGCACCTGTGGTAAATCCCTGCATACCTCCACTAATGTTTCAATACCCTTTTCCTTGCTTAATCTGCCAAAGTAAAGGGCGTATTTTTTACCTTTATCCTTTGGTGGCAGGTTCCTTTGTATTTCGCAAAAATTATGCATAACAACGCACTTGCCTTTTTCAACGCCTGCCGTTGTAATTGTATCTGCCATAAATTGACTGGGGCAAATATATTTGTCCACAAGATTGTATGTATTCTTGCTGTGATAAATGTATGATTCAACCGTTGCAACGGCACTTTTTATTAAAGAGCCGTGCAGGCATTTATTTTTAATACAATTTGTGAATTTGCCGTTAAGACATTGAGTGCAGGTGTCCTGCCTTGCTTCAATAAACATTCTGTGACTGGGGCAGGCAATTTGCACATCGTGAACTGTTTGAACTATGGGTATATTATGCTTTTTAATTTCGTAAATAATTGAAGGTGTGAGTTGAAAATTGATGTTATTCAAATGAACAATATCAGGCTTAAAGCACTCAATAACCTGCCTTATTTTTCGTCTTGCCTCAACTGAATAAATTGATTTAACGGATAAGCCAAGCTGCTTAATTTTTCCGGTGTTGTGAAAATCAATGATTTTTGTATAACAGTCGGCAGAATTACCAACGCACCTGTCAGGATGCTCCATTCCGAAATATTCAACCTGATGACCTATTGAGGTGAGGTACTCACCTAATTTGAACATATATGTTTCCGACCCACCGTTAGAGTACAGAAACTTGTTAACCATCAAAATTTTCATCTATTCACCCTTGTATAGCTCAAGTGTTTTGTCCACAATATCCTGCCAGCTGAATTTGCTGCAAATATAATCGGCAGAAATATTCTGGAATTTTTGAACTAAATCTTCGTTATCTAAAAGTAATTGCAGCTTGCTGCGCAAATCCTCTATGTTGCTTTTTTTAAAATATACGGCATTGTCACAGCAAACCTCAGTACATTCCGGAATATCGGAGGTTAGGCAGCAACACCCGTAGCTCATAGCCTCAAGCAAGCTTAGTGGCATTCCTTCAAGGTCACTGGGTAAGCAGTAAATATATGCGTTTGAATAAAGAGAGCCCAATGTTTCGCCCTGAACAAAATCAGTAAAGATTATTCTGCTGTCGTTTTCTGCAAGCCGTCTTAATTCCTGAGCATAGGTGTCTGTGTGACTTGACCCACCGGCAATAACCAGTCTTTTGCTTGTATTGATTTTTTTGTATGCGTCAATAAGGTAGTGAACTCCCTTTTCGGGAACAAGTCGCCCTAAATATAAAATATAGCCGTCCTTTTCAATACCGTATTTACTTTTTATAATTTCGTCGCTGATAATTTCAGGCTTGTCAATGCCGTTTGGAATATATACCGTTTCTCTGCCGTATGTATCAAGAAAATATTGCTGAACATTTTTTGACAAAACAATAATTTCGTCGGCATATTTTGCTGCATTTTTTTCGCCATACTTAAGAAACCTTGTGGCAAAGCCACCCCATTTTGCTCTTTGCCAGTCAAGACCGTGAATTGTAACAACCACTCTTTTGCCGAAAAGCTTTGGCAAAAAGCACATTGACGCAGGACCCTCGGCGTGAAAATGAACAACATCATATCTGCCAATGGCTGCTCTGATTGATGCAAGAATACTGTAAACAATGGCATTTAGCTTGCTGTTTTGAAAGGTGAATACGGTTTTCAGCTTAATTCCGTTATATTCCTTTAAATTTTGCTTTGCCTCAAATTCCTTGCCTGAAACATGGTGACCCTTGCGATTGTATGCCACAACGCTGTGACCTCGTTTAACAAGCTCGGTTGAAATTTTATCAACAACAATTTCAACTCCACCCTCACGAGACGGTATTCTTTTGTGACCAATCATTGCAATTCTCATATTGTCACCTGATTTGTTGTTTATTCTGCGCCCTTGTGAGTAAGGACAATTCCCACTGTTTTGAACAGTATTTTAATATCAAGCAGGATTGACCAGTTGTCAATATATTCGCAGTCAAGGTTAACCACCTCTTCAAAATCCTTGATGTCTGACCTGCCTGAAACCTGCCAAAGCCCTGTAATACCCGGCTTTAACGAAAGACGCCTTTTGTGGTGGCTTTCATATTTTTCAAACTCGTCAACAGTAGGTGGGCGTGTACCCACAAGGCTCATATCTCCCTTAATAACATTCCAAAACTGAGGAAGCTCGTCAATGCTTGTTCTTCTGATAAATTTACCCACCTTAGTAATTCTAGGGTCGTTATCAATTTTGAACATATGGCCACTCATTTTGTTTTGTTCAAGGAGTGCCTGCTTTCTTTCCTCAGCATCAACATACATTGAGCGAAGCTTGTAAATGTTGAAAACTCTGCCGTTTTTGCCGATTCTTTGCTGCTTAAAAATCAATGGACCGGGTGATTCAATAAGCAAAGGAATTGCAGTAATAAGTATAATGGGCAGTGAGATTATTGAACCGATAATGCCACCCACAATATCCATAATTCTTTTTGCAAAAAGCCAGGACTGATTGTGAACAGCAGGGGAGAATACAGCAGTAGGTATTCCGGATTTAACCTCACAGCTAATGTTGTTGAACTTGCTTTTTTCAAGGATTTTTTCAATAGACGGCATATTAACATTAACGGTAATGCCCATATCCTCAATTTCCTCAATATATTTTGCAACCAAGTCCTCGTGACCGTCAGGCAGATTTATGTATATCTCGTCAAGAGAGGCTGTGCGAATCCAGCCCATAAGGTTTTCCTTGTTTGCAACAACAGGCACACCGTCAATATTATCAATTATCTCATATGTTTGAGTCAGCAGATTACTGCCGTCAATGGCAGTATTTACCTTTTTGTATGTGCCGTTGTCAAGCCTTGTGTCAATCAATGCAACTGCCTTAATATTCTTTGACCAGTCTGTTTTGAGCTTTGGTATAAATGATTTGCCACCCTCAACTGTGGTGATAACACCTGTCATTGTGGCAATCTTGCTTTTTGGCATAAAGTTAAGCAAAACCTTTTTTAAAGCATATCTGCCTGCCAATGATAAAAAGCAAAATGCCACACAGCTGCTTAAATACAAATATCTTGACTCAATAACCTCGTTTTTTGCAACAAGAAGAATAACTGCAAGAAGTGCATAGGTAATAAAACAGTTACGCATTGTTGATGCAAGCTCCATAGGCTTACTGCGTTTTGCCAGGTTAATATGGGAATAAAAACAGAAGAACACGATGCAGTAAGACATAATTACGATAATTGCATATTCAACAATGCTTTTTAATTCGTAGTCAAGGATACGGGGAACAACAAATTTAAAAAAACTGTAGCTGATAATATTAGCAACTACTATTGCCAACAGGCCTGTTGTAAATTCGGATATTTTTTGTATTTTATTACGGTTATCCATTAAATAACACCTGCTTATTTGTATCTGTAACTGTAGTTATAATCGTACTTATAGTTGTAATTGTAGTAATACTTTGAACGGGAGTAGCCCCTCTTGTAGTAGGAGGAATACCTCTTACCGGATGCATTAACGTCGTTCATTACAAAGCCTACTATCGGAGCACCGATATGCTTAAGTGAGTTAACTGTTGTTCTGACATCCTGAACATCTGTTGTTTCGAGCTTAACGACAATTATGTAGCCTGTTGCCTTTGTGGCAAATGCAGTTGAGTCGGTAACAAGGTTAACAGGTGGCGTGTCGATAAGTACACAATCGTAATGCGCCTTCACAAATTCCAAAAGCTTATCCATACGGGCAGATGAAAGAAGCTCTGCCGGGTTAGGTGGAATTTTACCTGCTGTGAGTATTGAAAGATTTTCAATATCTGTTTTTGTTACTGCAATGCTGTCTGTTAATCCTGCAAGTATTTCGCTAAGACCGTTTTTTACAGGGATAGAAAACATACGGTGAACAGTGGGGTTACGCATATCTGCGTCAATAAGCAATGTCTTTTTACCCATTTGAGCAAAGGAAATTGCCATATTGATTGCATTGATTGACTTGCCGTTGTTAGCAGTGGGACTTGATACAACAAACACCGGGCACTTTTCACCCTGTTGTGTGAACAAAAGATTTGTTCTTATTGAGTTGTATGCCTCCTTTACAACAAAAGGAGATTTAGCACACAAAATTTTCTTTTGGTCTTCTCGTGAAAAGCCATAGTTATTTGTGTCTTTCTTTTTGTTAAATAACTTTTTAAGCTTCATTATTTTGTAACCTCCCTGTCGTTATTTGCTGAGTCAATCGAAGGCTTAGGTGGGTCTAAGGTTGTTTGACTGCCTGTGGTAGCCTTATCTGTAATCGGAACAAGCTTTGGAACAGTACCCAAAATAGGAATATCAAATTCTCTTTCAAGGTCGCTTTCCTCTGTAATGCTTGTATCAAACAGCTCCTTAACAAAGAAAAATACAAAGGATACTGCAAAGCTGAACAGCAATCCGATAAGAATATTCTTTTGAAGATTTGGTGAAGACGGTGATGTTGGAAGTGAAGCGTAGTCAATAACCTCAACGCCACCAACCTTAAGTATTCTTACAATTTCATCAGGGCAGGTGTCTGCAATGGCATTTGCAACCTCACGGGATATTGCAGGGTCCTTACTTGTAACACTAACCTGGAATGCCAATGTGTCCGTAATTGCAGCACAGCTCATCATTTCTCTGATGTCCTCAGGTTTAATTTTGTTGTCAAGCTTATCCGATACCTTTTCTGCAAAGGTTTCGCTTGTTACAACAACAAGGTAGGTGTTAACAAGCTTTTGTGAAGCATCAAATTCACTTGATGAAATTGAACTGTTTGATGCTACTCTGTTGTCATTACTGCTATATACATGCATTTTGATTGTTGCAGTGTATTTTGGCTGAATAAGAAAATTAGTAATACAGCCTGCAAGTGTTGCACCTATAATCGAAATAATGACAATAAAAATCGCCTTTTTCTTTAACATAGAGAATATTTTTCTTAAGTCTATGTTAATTTCTCTGTTTTCTTCCATAATTCCCTCCGAAAGCTTTTGTGAATATTATACCTGTCTCTTATACACATCTGACGCTGCCGACGAAGGCTTAGGTG
>CAMFYM010000024.1 GCA_946002045.1 uncultured Clostridia bacterium
CTGCTAAAGAAAAGGAGCTAGCTAGACTTTACTCAATGCCTGAAACAACAAGGACAACAACAAAGGCTCCTACTACAACTACCCAGCCTGCAACGGTAACAACTGAGGCAACAACAAGAGTAGTTACTACTTCAAAAACAACTACTACCACCACAACCACAACTGCAAGAACTACAACATTGCCATCAGGCTCAGGTGGTGCAACTAACATAAATGATCTTGTTGACGAGTTAGATAAGCTCAACCAAACATTAAGCCAAATTACAGACGATTTGGATACTCTTACAGAAATGACAACCATTATTGCTACCACAGTAGCACAGGCGTTGGAAAACAACATTTTTGACAGCGAGGTTATTGCAGAAATGGTTGGTGACGCTTTGGCACAGGCAATGAAGGACGGCATTATTGATGCTGCAAATTTGCTTGTGGAAAGCGATTTGGCAATAAAAATGGTTGAGGCTGCTATCGAATCAATAGATTTTGTAGGTGTCGCTAATGCCGTTACAAATTCAAAGAATGTATCCGTAACTGCTGCTGAAATTCAGCTTGCTGCTCTTGAGGGTCAATATGCAATCTGTAGCTTACAGGCAGACCCAACTGTTGTTAACGCACAAAAGAAGGCTGTTAACGCACAGAAGAAGGCGCTTGACATTCTTGAAAAGCAAAGAAATGATATGGCAAACGGATGGGTTGCTGCCTTTGACGGAACAATCACAAAGGTTGATATTACACCGGGTATGCAGACCACAGCACTTGCAACAGGCATTGTGCTTGAAAACCTTGATTCTATGGCAGTAAAGGTTAGCCTTAGTGAATATGATTTGCATAAGGTTAAGGTTGGTATGAGTGCAAAGGTTACAACTGCCTATGGCGAATATGCAGGCGAGGTTGCATCTATTGCACCGACTGCAACAGGTGGTTCTTCAACAAGCATACTTGACAGTGTTGGCTCAATGGCAGGAATCAGTGGTCTTTCAAGCCTTACCGATTCAGGTGCAGGTGTTGAATGTGTAGTTACAATTCCTGAAACGGACGAAAATATTATTGCCGGATTTGATGCCGATGTTGAGATTGAAACAGGCAAGTATCTGGGCGTAGTAGTCGTTCCTATTGAATCTATTAAGCTTGAAAAAACAGGTCCTTCTGTATATGTATATAATGAGGAAGAGGGTACTGTAACAAAGACTCCTATTGTTACAGGTGCTGTTTCGGATTCTGCATATGAGGTTAAGGAAGGTCTTAAGGTTGGCGATAAAATTGTTTCAGCCCCTGCTTCCGATTATGAAGAGGATACCTTCAAGGTAAAAGTTGTAACTAAGTAAGGAGATTCAGAGTTGAATATTAAGGAAAGTCTGAAAATCGCCGTTAAGTGTATAAAAGCAAATTGGATGCGTAGTCTTCTTACCATGCTTGGTATTATTATCGGTATTAGCTCGGTAATTATGATTATCGGTGCAGGTACCGGTGTTAGGGATTATATTGTCGGCTTAATTGAGGATATGGGTTCTAATGCTGTACTTGTCAGTGTTGACGCAACAACTGCAACAGATAAAGACTATATCACCTTGGACGATGTAACTAATATCAAATCAAAGGTTAAGGGCGTTGACCGTTGCTCACCTATGCTTATGGGCTTCGGCAGAGCAACTATTGACAAAACTGCAACAGAAGCAACGGCTATGCTGATAGGCGTTAACAGTGATGTTCAATTTGCACTGACGAATACCTGCGAATACGGACGATTTTTCACAGATGAGGAATATGAGGCTAATGCACCTATTGCTGTTATTGGTACAAATTCAGCAGATACTGCATTTGGCTATACAGATGTTACAAACGAATATATTACCGTTTCATCCAGTGGTAAATCAATGAAAATCAAGGTTTGCGGTGTTGCTAATATTGATGCTCTTGCAAGCTCCCTTGGTGGTGGCGATGGAATGTCAAAGATGTTTAGCTCAGGAACGGACAAAACCGTTGTTGCTTTGTTTATGCCTTGTACCACTCTCACTCAAATAACAGGTGCAGATGCAAATCTTAGTAATCTGTTTGTTATTGCAGAGGAGGGCTATGATTACGATGCTGTCGGTAATGCCACAGTTAACTATTTGAAGTCTGCTCACGGCAATTTTGCAAACAGTATTTACACAGCACAGAATATGGCTACCTATGTTGAAATTGTTGACATTATTATGTCTGTTCTTACTGCGTTTATTGCCTGCGTCGGTGCAATTTCACTAATTGTTGGTGGTATCGGCGTAATGAATATTATGCTTGTTTCCGTAACAGAGCGTACAAGAGAAATAGGTATTAGAAAATCGTTGGGAGCAAAAACAAGTGTTATTACTCTTCAATTCCTGACAGAGTCCATTATTCTATGCTTTATCGGTGGATTGATTGGTGTTACAATAGGCGTTGTGGGAGCCTTTGGTGCTTGTGCAATAATTGATATTTCACCTAATATTACATGGTGGCTTATCCTTGTAGCACTTCTGTTCTCCAGTGGTGTTGGACTGTTCTTTGGCATTTATCCTGCAAGAAAGGCAGCTCAAATGAGTCCTATTGATGCATTGCGCAGTGAATAAAAATAATAAAAAAATCCTTGTGAGTTAATTCACAAGGATTTTTTATTGCATATATTGTCATAATATGTTAATATAAGCAGTGGAGAGAAATCTGAACTACGGTTTAGATTGCTTTTTATTGCCTAATTAAATAGGAGAGTGAATTATGGAACAGATTAAAGAGATACTTAATAGCTTTAAATTTAAAGGTGACCTTGAGAGTGTTGAGCCCTTCGGTTCAGGTCATATTAACACTACCTACATTGCAACCTATAACGAGGACGGCAAGGAAAGGCAGTACATACTCCAAAAGGTTAATACTAATATATTTAAAAACATAGATGAGCTGATGGACAATGTATTCGCTGTTACATCATTCCTGCGTGAAAAAATCAAGGAAAACGGAGGTAATCCTCATAGAGAAACACTCCATTATATTAAAACAGATACAGGCTCAAAGTATTATCGCTGTGATAATGGCGACTGCTACCGTGCTTACAGATTTGTTGATAAGAGTGTTAGCTATAACAGTGTTGATTCGGCTCAGGTGTTTAAAAAGAGTGGTATTGCATTCGGTCGTTTTCAAAAGTATTTGTCTGATTTTCCTGCAACAACTCTTGCAGAGATTATTCCTAATTTCCACAATACAATCTGGAGATATGAAAACGAATTCATCCCTGCTGTTGAGAATAATCTTTCCGGCAGAGCAGATACCTGTCAGGCTGAAATTCAGTTTGTTAAGGACAGAAAAGAGGATTGCTCACGCCTTGTTAATTTGATTGAAAAGGGCGAGCTTCCAATTAGAGTTACTCACAACGATACAAAGCTTAATAATGTAATTTTTGACGAGGATACAGATGACGCAATTTGCGTTATTGACCTTGATACAGTAATGCCGGGTCTTGCTCTTTATGATTTTGGTGACTCAATCCGTTTTGGCGCAAATACCTGTGCCGAGGATGAGGCAGATGTTTCTAAAATCAAAATCAACCTTGAGTATTTCAAGGCTTATGCTGAGGGCTTTTTGAGTGAGTGTGGCGAAAGCTTTAATCAGTGTGAAATAGATAATTTAGCCTTTGCTGCAAAGATTATGACCTTTGAGTGTGGTATGAGATTTTTAACAGACTATATCAATGGCGATACTTATTTCAAAACAGCATATCCTGAGCATAATCTTGTTAGAGCAAGAAATCAATTTGCTCTTGTTAAGGATATGGAAGACCATATGACCGAAATGGAAGATATTATTAAAAACATCAAATAATATCAGTTAAAACACATTACCAAAGGTTATTTTTTGGTTTTGATAAATTGATTTAATATGATTTTTAGCATTTATGAGTTCTTGTTCCAAGGACTCATTTTTGTTTTTTGCCAGCTCCTCAAGACTGCCGATAGTTAAATTTGCGTCATCAAGACAGCCGTGATCAATCATGGCTGTCATATATTTTTGTTTTTCACCCCAAAAGTCGTTCAGCCTTTTGCAGTCAGCCTCTGCCTTTTTATAATCATTATTATCAACTGCCTCAATGGCACTGTTAATATATCGGGTAGCCGTGTTATAGGTTTCCTGCACAGTGTATTGTTCAAATATGCAAAGTGATATTGAAATCACTAAAAATATTATTGCTATATACAGTCTTTTCATTTTTATAATCACCGAGCTCTGTTTAATTGTCCTAAATTTCCTTGTCGATTAAATATGTGTTGCCGTCATCATCAATAGTCAGCAGCATTATTTTTTCTGTTTTTTTGTTAACGCTTTGAATTACCAGCTCTATTTCGCTATCTTTAATTTTATATTCGTTAAAATATTCGCTGACAGGCTTTCCGTCCATAACGATTGTTACAGGCATACCTTTTTCCTTTACACTTATTCCAACATCGTTAGCAGTCAATGGCTTGTACTCTGCCTTAGGCAAAACAGATATTGTGCCGTTTGTTTCAATAACAGCGTCCTCAACCTCCTCAATATTGAACACATTTTTTTGCCTTAATGCGTCAATAACATCATCAATAGTAAATCTCATTTCCTTCAGTTTTTTTTGGTCAAGCTTTCCTTGTCTAATTATGAATATAGGTCTGCCCTGAATTAGATTTCTGAATTTTAGGCTTTTCATTGAAATAACAGAGGTAATAATCTCCATACTGATAAACAAAAGTATGGGAACAAGACAATTTGCCAAGGGCATAGAGTTTTCCTCAAGAGGAATAACTGCCACGGCACTTAAGAGAATAGTGATAACTAACTCGTGAGGCTTCAGCTCGCCGACTTGCCTTTTGCCCATTAGCCTAACTGCCAATATAACAAAGATATAAATAATGAATGCTCTTAAAAAATTGATTGCCATAGTATCACCTGTATTATTTTGCCTAAAAGCATCAATAATATTATTTTTTGTGAATAAGTATTGTAACATTGCAAAAATTATAAATGGTGATTTTATGGATAAGCTATATCCTGATTATGACAGTAATAAAAGCAGATTTGAAAATGATTTTAAGGATTGCTCCGACTTCCTTTTGCGAGAGGCTATTATTTGCAGTCAAAAGGGATTTTTTTGTGTAATGGACGGTCTTATAGATTCTCTCCAGCTTTCGCAAATGGTTGTTTCTCCCATACTGAAAAGGAGAGTTGAATTTGACGATAATAAAGATTTGTTAGATAAAATAAAGACAAGCGTTGTTAATTCCGTTGAGCTAAAAGAGGCTAAAACCTTTGAGGATTGCTATTATTTTTTAATGAGTGGATTTTGCGTATTTGTGTTAGACGGATGTGACAAGGCACTGGTTTTCGGTATTCAGGGTTGGGCAAGACGCTCCGTTGATGAGCCATCTAACGAAAGCAATGTTAAGGGCGCAAAGGAATGCTTTATTGAGGCATTGAATGATAATAAGGCTCTTCTGCGAAAAAGGCTTAAAACTCATCATTTGAAATATCGCCAAATTAAGCTGGGCACTGCTGCCAACACTCCCGTTGTAATTGCATATATTGACAATCGTGTTGATATGAAATTAGTTAATGATGTTGAATACCGATTAAAAACGGCAAATCTAAACTCCGTTATTGATTACGGTGAGCTTGTGCCCTTTGTTGATACCGATATAAAATCATTTTTCTCTTGTGTAGGTAATACAGAGCGACCGGATGTTGCTGCCTCAAAGCTATTAGAGGGTAGGGTACTTATTATGGTGGAGGGTACTCCCTTTGCCATATATCTTCCTTACCTGTTTAGCGATAACTTTCAGTCAGTTGATGATTATGACAATCCTCCCTTTTACAGTGGATTTATAAGAACGCTTAAATATTTTAGCTTTTTAATTTCAATATTCCTGCCGGGGCTGTTTGTGGCAGTAGGTACATTTCATCAGGAGCTTATACCTACAAGCCTTTTATATACTATTGCAGCAGAGGAAATTACAACGCCCTTTTCGCTAATGACCGAGGCAATTATGCTATTGATATTATACGAGATAATGAGAGAGGCAGGACTGCGCTTACCCAAAACAGTTGGTCATGCCATTTCAATAATCGGTGGTATTATTATCGGCGAAACAACTGTAACAGCAGGACTAATCGGTGCACCTATGCTTGTAGTAATTGCAATGACGGCAATATCCTCATATGTAGTAAATCCTCTTTATGAAAGCGTTTCGGTGCTGAGATTTTTATTCATTATTGTTGGTGGATTTACAGGTATGTATGGGCTTGTCCTTGGAGCAGGTGTGGTTTTTGTAAATATTTGCTCGCTAAATCCCTTTGGCGTGCCACTGTCATCTCCCATTTCTCCTCTTGATGAGCATTCGTTAGGCGATATATTTTACAGAGAAACATGGCTGAAGCTGTCACAAAGAAAGGTGAGAGTTAATAAATTGCGAGGTGCAAATATTGATACAGGCAAAAAGAGATAAAATTGCTCCTATAAGTATATTTTTTCTGCTTTTTATCAGCAGGATTGTTGTTAGCCTGACTAATGTCCAGTCTGTTACCACCGGCTTGATGAAAACGGATATTTTGATTAGCATTATTGCGTCAATGGCAATAGTGCTTGTCCTTTCAATACCTGTAATTTTTTGTATAAAAAATCACAAAAATCCGTTAGATGTTAAATGGGTAGGAGGCTTTTATTCTCTGTATTACATTTTTCTTGCAGGTGTTAATATCAGCCGTTTTTCCTACTTTGCTTCAACTACCCTTAACCCCGATTCGCAGGCGTGGGTGTTTTCAATAATTGTAGCCGTGTGTGCCTTTTACGGTGCATATTTAGGCATTGAGGGCTTGGCAAGATTTTCTGCCTTTGCCTTTGTTTTGCTAATATCGGCAATAATTGTTGCACTTGTTTTTAACGTTCAGGATTTTGAGTTAATAAATCTATTTCCCATAGTGACTAACAGCAGAGAATCAATAATAAAAAATACCGTATTTATGGTGTCAAATTCAGCGGAGGTTGCTATGCTTTTGTGCCTGTCAAAAAAGGTTAACGGCGTTGCAATAAAGCAGTTTTTATTGTCTGTGTTGTTTTCATTTTTAACAATGCTTCTTTTATTTTTATTTGTTATCGGCGTAATGGGCAATTCTGCATCATTACAGGCATTCCCTCTGTATTCACTTTTTCAAACGGCAAAGGTGGGACTGTTTGAAAGAATAGATATTTTGTTCATTTCCTTTTGGATATTCGGTGTGTTTATAAAAGCAGTTATGCTGATTTATTGCTCCACAATTTCATTTAAGCCAATTAAGAAAAGTAAAAAATGCATTATATCATCTGCATTATCACTGCTTACGGCTATCGTGCTGACAGAATTTGTGCAGGTGGGCAGAATATCTCCCTACACTTATGCCGTGCTGTTTTTTGTTTTTTGCTTTATTATTCCGTTGTTAACATTGATTTTTAAGAAAAGAAATCTTGGTGATGAGCTTGTTGAAAAGTTTTAAAATAATTATTTCAGCTTTGCTGATAGCAGTTACCCTGACAGGCTGTATGAAAACAGTTCATTTAAAGGATTTGATTGTTGTTGAGGGCATGGGGATAGACAGTAAGGACGGCAATATACAGATTACCGTTCAAACTCTTAACACATCATCAGTAACAAATGGAGAGTCACCAAAGGGAAACATAACGATTAACACAACCGATAGTGGAAAAACCATTGTTGACGCAGTATCGGTGCTTGCAAAGAAATTTTCAAAAAATCTTTTTTTCGGTCAAAACAAGGCTATTGTTTTTGGAAGGGATGTAGCAGAAAAGGATTTTGAAAAAAATTTAGATTATTTTCTTCGTTCTGCCGATTCTCGTCCGGATGTTGCTGTATGCATAGCCGACAAATCATCAAAGGATATTCTTGACAGCAAGGAAAACGATGCCCAAATTCCTATTGAAAATATTGTAAGGCTTATGAGAACATCCCAAAGCTCTGCTCTTGGTGCATATGTTACAAACGGTGAGCTTTTGAATATGTATTCCGACAAAACCACCGATATTTATATGCCTGTTATTAAAATTAACGATGATACCTCAACAGTTCAAATTAAAGGGATAGGCCTTTTTAATAACAATAAACTAACATATGTTACAGATAATGAGGAAACCGTTGGAATTACTCTTATTTTAGACAAGGTAAAAGGCGTAACCTTAGAGTATGACGATAAGGAGTTGGGTGGAGTAGGCTTTGAGCTGTCCCGAATCAAAACAAAAAAATCGGCAAAAATAGTTGACGGAAATGTTGTTTTTTGCATAAATATATCGGCAAACCTTATGGTCAATGAAATCCAAAACGGAATAATAACTGCCATTGACAGTGAAGGTGTAGATCGTATAACCCACGGTGCCGAAAGGGAAATTGAACGGCTTTGCAGCAAGGGCTTCGGCGCTTGTGTTACCAATAACAGCGATGCAATAAGAGTGGGTGAATATTTAGCAAAGGATTGTCCGTCATCATACGATTTATTGTCGGATGATTGGGATGTATATTTCCCTAATATCAGGTCATCAATATCTGTGGATTTAAGGCTAAAAAAAATCAGCGATAATACTCAATTAGACTGATATGCTGGTTAAAGATAGTAACAAGCTCATCAGTGCTTTCGGCAGAGCTACTCTGATTTGACAGGCAAACAATAGTGGGTATTATTATCGTTAAGCAAAAAATCACCACATAAATTATCAATGCCTTTTTCATATTGTCGCCTCCTTGACTTTATTTTTATAAAAATGTATAATAATAAGATATAATTACTTTATTCTGTTATTAACTATGTATTACAATCAGTAATTGCTGATTGTGGAAAGGAGAACAGTATGCCATCAAGCTATATTTCACCTATTTCTATGGATGCTCTTTCAAACTTATGCGGCGAGCTTGACAAAAATAACTCTATCAAAAGAACTGATTATGAAAAATATCATGTAAAAAGAGGACTTCGTAATTCTGACGGAACAGGCGTAATGGCAGGACTTACTCGCATTTGTTCTGTTGAGGGCTACTATATTCTTGACGGAGAAAGAGTGCCTAAGGAGGGCAAGCTTTCATATCGTGGATATGACATTAACGACATTGTTAACGGCTGTATTAAGGACGACAGGTTTGGCTATGAGGAGGTCGTTTGGCTTTTGCTTTTTGGCGAATTGCCGACAGAAAATCAACTTATCGGCTTGCGTGAGGTGCTTGCTGAATGTAGGGAGCTCCCTGACGAATTTGTTGAGGATATGATTATGAAGGCGCCATCAAAGGATATTATGAACAAGATGGCTCGTTCTGTAATGGTGCTTTACTCCTTTGATGAAAACCCTGATGATATTTCAATTCCTAATGTTCTTCGTCAGTCATTACAGCTTATTGCTCAAATGCCTACTATTATGAACAGCGCATATCAGGTTAAGCGCCGTGCTTTTTATAACAAAACGATGTTCTTACATCCAATCCGTAAGGAGCAGGCAACTGCCGAATATATATTAAATCAGGTTCGCCCTGACAGAAAATTTACTCACGATGAGGCAAGGCTGCTTGATATTTGTCTTATGCTTCATGCAGATCACGGTGGTGGTAATAACTCAACCTTCTCAACAAGAGTTCTTACATCAAGTGGAACCGATACATATTCTGCTATCACAGCAGGCTTCGGTTCTCTTAAGGGTCCTCGTCACGGAGGTGCTAACCTTAGGGTATCTGCTCAAATGAATGAAATAATGTCTGCTTTGACGGACTCTACCGATCCTGCACAGGTTAAGGATTATCTTGTAAAAATTCTTAACAAGGAGGCAGGCGATAAATCAGGACTTATCTATGGTATGGGTCACGCAGTATATACATTATCAGACCCTCGTGCAGTAATACTTAAGGAAAATGCAAGAAAGCTTGCCTACGAAAAGGGCTTTGAAAAGGAGTTCAAAACTCTTGAAAATATTGAGCTTTTAACACCTCAGGTATTTAGCGAGGTTAAAGGTGTTGAAAAGGTAATGTGCGCTAATGTTGACCTTTATTCAGGACTTGTATATAAGGTGCTTGGTATTCCGGAGGATTTATATACACCTCTTTTTGCAACTGCAAGAATTGCAGGATGGTGTGCTCATAGGCTTGAGGAGCTAACATCAGGTGGCAAAATTATGCGTCCTGCATATAAGAGTGTCAGTCATTCAAGATCATTTACCGACATTAGCCAAAGAGTAGAAAAATAATCAGTTAGGAGAAAACAAGGTGCAAAGGACAAGAGCAAAATTATCTGTTTTATTGTTGATATTGACAGTTATTGCTGCTTGCTTTTTGCACTTTTTTTCGCTTTATTATCAAGAGGTGGGCGTTGCAGTAGTCAGCAGTGCCGACTCCACAGGCTTGGTGTATTTGCCCGTAGTGATTGGTATTATTGCTTGTGTTATTTGCTCGCTGATATGTAAACCACAGGTAGTCACCTTTGACTTTAGCAGTGAAAGACAAGGGATTTCATTATCATCTGTTCTGCTCTGTGTTGCATTTTTTTATGATTTTATTCATCAAATTTTTAATGTGTATTCCTATGTAACAAAGTATTCCTATATTGACTATGCCTTTGTTGTGCCAATGGGTATTTCGGGTGTGGTTGCGTTAATATGCAGCTTTTATTTTGCTTCAATAAGCATCACGGCAAGGAGCAATACATATGATTTTAGGAATTTTACATTGCTCCATTTTTCTCCTGTGCTGTGGGCATTTACAAAGCTGTGTGGCATAATGGCACAAATAGTAGATATTAGGCTAAATACAGAAACCTGCTTGGAGTTTATTCTAATATGTGTAATTTTAATGTTTTTGCTAAATATGATTTCCGGCATAGATAATAAGCAGCGATTTGTTACAAGGGCATTTTTGTTTTCTTCATTAGCCTTGGTGCTTATGTCCTTTACAGTAGGATTGCCACGGCTGATACTTAACATTATTATGTATGACGGAACGACTGTGCCATCATATTTTTCACCGATAACATACATAATGCTTGGCGTATTTTCGCTGACTGTTATTTGTGATATAAAAGCACGAAGTAAAATTCAGTAAAGGAATATAAGAATTGTTTTTAGAAAATTTAAAAACTATTGGCTTGCAGGTTCTTATTCTGTACTTGATTGCAGGAATAGGCTTTGCTACCGATAAAGCAGGGATTTTTAAGCAAAGCGACGGCAAACGGCTTATTGATTTGCTTTTTAATGTGATTTTGCCCATAGCAATTATTCACACCTTTATGACAATGGAATATTCAAAGGAGCATATAAAAGGAATATTGATTGCCTTTGCCTGCTCATTTGCTACTCACTTGCTTGGTGCAGGTATTTCTCTTTTAACCTTTAGGAAAAGGTCACTTAAGGAGCGAGGAATTTATCATTATGCAATGATTTTGTCTAATGCTGCATTTCTGGCATTGCCTCTTGCAAAAAGTGTTATAGGCAACGAGGGTATATTCTACTGCTCTGTTTATGTGGCAGTATTTAATGTTATTGCATTTACACTTGGAATTTATGAAATTTCCGGCCATCAGGCAAGGCTTGATTTGAAAAAGCTGATATTTAATCCCGGCACCATATCTGTTTTGATTGGCTTGCCACTGTTTTTACTTCAGCCCAAAATTCCTTATTTTATTGATTATCCTATGGAGATTGTTGGTAACTGTAATTCTCCCTTGGCAATGATTGTTTTTGGTACATTCCTTGCAAACTCCAGCTTTAAAAATATGTTTGCTAAAAAGGAAATATATTTTGTTTCACTTGTAAGACTTGTGGTTATACCATTGTGTATGCTGGGTATATTTTATGTTGTTGGAGTTAGAGGTCCGTTGCTGACGGCAATGCTTATTTCGGCATCTGCTCCAACGGCTACAAATACGGCAATGTATGCAGCCAAATATGATAATGATACGGCACTTGGGTCAGAAATAGCTGCTCAAAGCTCTGTACTCTCTGTAATAACAATGCCGATTATTGTAGCTTTAGCAATGGTTGTGGGGTAATTTGCAAAGCAAAATTAACGAAATGTAAACTTTGTTTTAAAACAAATAAACTGTTGTTGTTTTGTTTGAGGTGTTATAGTATAATTTCAATATAAATTATTTTTAGGTGATTGTATTGAAATTAGTAATTGTAATTTTATCAAACAAGGATTTAGGCAAGGTTCTTGCTGCTACAAGTGCAGATGGATTTTTCTCAACAAAAATGTCCACCTCAGGTCAGTTTTTAGAAGGTGGACACACGACTGTACTGTTTGGTGTTAACGATGATAAAACGGATACCCTGTTTGATATTATTGAAAATAATGTTACAAAGCGTGTCATAAAGCAAAAAGGTGTTGAAAGCACTATTGAGGGCTCACTGCTTAAAAAGCCGGTGGATGTTGAAGAGTACGGCGCAGTAGCATTTGTGGTGGATGTAGAACAATTTAGAAGGCTGTAAGAATTTATTTATGAAAAGCTTGGACTTTGTAGGAAATGAAAGAGTTGTAAATCAGCTTGGTTGTCTTATTGACACCGAGCGTTTTCCTCATGCCCTTGTTATTGAAGGAGAAAAGGGATTAGGCAAGCTTACCCTTGCTCGCTTGCTGGCAGCAGCTCTTGTTTGCAGAGCCGACGATAAGCCTTGTATGCAGTGTGCTCAATGCCGAAAGGCAACACAAAGAATACACCCCGATATATTTGAACACTGTGCACAGGGTGGCGCAAATTCCTTTCATGTTGATGTAGTGCGAGGCGTTATTAAAGATGTTTACATAAAGCCAAATGAGGCAGACCATAAGGTATATATTTTAGGCAATGCCGATTGTATGAATATTTCATCACAAAATGCTTTGCTTAAGGTGTTGGAGGAGCCACCGGAATATGCCGTTTTTATTCTTACTGTTAAGTCAAAGGGAGCACTGCTTGAAACAGTTTTATCCCGTTGTGTTACAGTTGGACTTGAGGTTGTTCCTTCAGATTTGGGTGCAAGCTATATTTCATCTCATTTTGACGGTATATCGCCTGAAGATGCAAAAAGCGCCCTTGACACATTCGGTGGCAATATAGGTAAGGCAGTAAACAGCTTTGAAAACAATAGAGATAACGAGATTACATCTGTTTGCTGTGATATATGCAAAGGCTTGGTAGAGGATAATGAGTTTTCGCTACTTTGTGCCTGCTCTGTCTTTCAAAGGGATAGGGAGGCTATCGTCTTTGCCTGCGAATATTTAAAAAATATTTTCAGAGATGCGTTATTATTCGGCAATGGCGTTGACCTTCTATCAGGTCAGGGCGAGTGTGCAAGATTACTCAAATCAAAGCTTACAAAGCAAAAACTTATTGACTTAATGAATGTTTGTGATAAACTTAAGGATATGGCAATAATGAATTCTAACAATTCCCTGCTTATAACAAAAATGTGTTATAGCTTAAGACAGGCTGTTGGAAGATAACGGAGGATAAACTAATGACAAAGGTTGTTGGTGTTCGCTTTAAGGACACAGGCAAGACCTATTATTTTGACCCAAAGGGTCTTGATATAAAAAAGGGACAAACACTTGTGCTTGAAACAGCAAAGGGTGTTGAATGTGGATTGGCACAGTCAGGCGTTAAAGAGGTAGAGGACAGCGAGGTTGTTCAGCCCTTAAAGCCTGTTATCAGAATTGCTAACGGAGCAGACTTAGTTACTATTGAGGAAAATAAGCAGCTTGAAAAGGAAGCTCTTGCAGTCTGTGCAGAAAAGGTTAAAAAGCATAATCTTGAAATGTATTTAACCGGTGCCGAATATGCTTTTGACAGGTCGAAAATTATTTTTTATTTTACAGCAGACGGCAGAGTGGATTTTAGAGAGCTGGTTAAGGATTTAGGCTCCCATTTTCATACTCGCATTGAGCTTCGCCAAATCGGTGTCCGTGACGAAAGCAGACTGTTAGGTGGACTGGGCATCTGTGGCAGACCTTTTTGCTGCTCAACATTTTTAGATGATTTTCATTCTGTTACTATAAAAATGGCAAAGGACCAGGGATTGTCCCTTGCCCCCAGCAAAATCAGTGGTACCTGTGGCAGACTTATGTGTTGCCTAAAGTATGAGCAAAATTCATACGAGTATCTTAACAAGATTACGCCTAAAAAGAACACAGTAGTTGATTGTCGTGAGGGTAGGGGTGTTGTTGTTGATGTTTCTCTTTTAAGTGGCAAGCTTAAGGTTCAGTTGGACAAATCCCCTGAGGGACTGCCGATAATTGTCGATAGAGAAGATGTTAAAATAGTAAAAGACAGTAACAAGGAAAATATAGTAAAAGAATAAAAGTACTTGATTTTTTGATTATATACTGTTATATTAGTCATAGAAAATTGATGTGGGAGGTGTAACTATAATGGCATATGCAATTTCAGATGACTGCATTTCATGCGGCGCTTGTGCTGCTGAATGTCCTGTAAGTGCAATTTCAGAGGGTGACGGCAAGTTCGTTATCGATGCTGACACTTGTATTGAGTGTGGTGCATGTGAGGGTGTTTGCCCTGTTAGCGCTCCTGCACAGGCATAATAAATGTACTTAGTAAAGGCCATTGCTTCTTGTGCTGTCTCTTATACACATCTGACGCTGCCGACGAAGGCTTAGGTG